>NZ_JBEXGU010000153.1:0-21830 GCF_040607515.1 Streptosporangium sp. NPDC005286
CCAAACCCGACTTCTTGTGTTCTGTGACTGGTTTTCAGCGGTGTGCTCGTCCGAGCGGGGGGCGCCACCGGACACGTGTGGGGCCCCGCGGGGGGGCGGGGCCCCTCTCGTCGTTCAGCGTGCCGGATCAGACGGTGCCCGGTCCGCTCCCGAACGGGAAACGACCGTAGTACTCGCCGACGCGGTCCCGGTAGGCGGGCTCCTTGAAGTTGGCCTCGTCGAACTCGGGCGCGCCCTTGATCTCGTGCTTGGTGCGCGCGACGTAGACCTTCTTCTCCTGCGGGTCGATCTGGGTCACGGTGCTCGCCGGCAGGAGGACCTTCTTGCCGAAGATCCACGGGCCCGTGTCGATGACGAGGTAGCTCTCGCCGACCTCGTACGTCGCCTCGTCGACGGAGCCGATCTTCCCGTCGGTGGCCTCCACGTGGTACCCGGCGACATCGAGCGTCCTGTCCTGGCCGTACACGTCGGCGCGGTAGTTCCAGAGCTCAGGCTGCATGGTTGAACATCTCCCTTGACTTGGATTCTCCGGGCTCCGGTCAAGTACCCGAGCGAGGGGCCCTAAACGGGGTCCGTCCAAGTCAGCCGGTACGGAACACCGCCCTGCCCTTCTCGAACCGCAGGTCGCCGCGCGATTCCGCGCTCCCGCCCCGCCCGGCGAAATCGCAGCCGGCACATGTTCGTTGATGCTCATATGTCGGCGTATGTACGGACTACAGCGCCGGGTCCGGTACCCTTGTGGAGGTCGGGCGCCGCTAGCTCAGTTGGTTAGAGCAGCTGACTCTTAATCAGCGGGTCCGGGGTTCGAGTCCCTGGCGGCGCACATCGCATGTGATCGGCGCGTTTCCCCTCCATCGGGGAGACGCGCCGGTCGCGTTTACACCCTGATGCGCGGTCTGTGTTCGCTCCAGAGCCATCCACCCGGCAGAACGACCCCTCGACGGTCCGGGCGCCCGTGGCACACCCGGCGAGACCGGAGAAGATGCCGCGGGAGGTGCTTCTCCGAGGCCGGGATGCCGTAGACCGGCAGGTCAGAGGCCGCAAGGTTAACATGGTGAGGGCTTCGGAAACATTTCGGAAACATATTGACCCCACTGTGTGGTACAGCCAACATGATGGCCATGGTGAACCGGTTTCCTGAAGCTCGACGCACGACGATCAACGATGTCGCGTCGCTCGCCGGAGTTTCCAAGGCGACCGTGTCGAAGTTCCTGAGCGCGACCGACTACTACATGTCGCAGGAGACCCGGGCCAAGATCGAGCGCGCCATCGAGGAGCTCAACTACCATCCGAACGCGCTGGCCCAGGGACTTTCGAGCAGACGTTCCTACGCGATCGGCGTCGTCGTGGCGAGCATCACCAATCCCTTCTACCCGGAACTGGTGGCCGGCGTGGAAGAGGTCATCGACCCGGCCGGTTACACCCTGTTGCTGGGGGCGATCGCGGAGAGCAAGGCGAAGGAGGCCGCGGTCGTCCGCACGATGATCCAGCGACGGGTCGACGGAGCGATCATCGCCTCGGCCACCATGCGGGACGGCGGGGTGCAGCAACTGGTCAAGGCCGGGATCAACGTGGTGGTCGCCAGCCGGGAGCTCGCCAAGCCGGTGGCCGACACCGTTGTGATCGACAACCGGATGGGCGGGCGGCTGGCCGCCGAGCACCTCCGTCAACATGGCTTCGAGCAGGCTGTCTACCTGACCGGCCCGCTCGACGTCCTGGCCTTCCGGCACCGGCTCGAAGGGTTCCGCAGCGTCTACGGCGAAGCCGATGGACCGCTCCACATCGCGCGCAGCAGCGAGCTCTCGGACGCCACCGAGGCGGCGGCGAGCCTGCTCGCCGGGCTGCGCCGACCGGCGGCGGTCTTCGCCGCCAGCGACACCCTGGCCGTCGGGCTGATGACGGCGGCGCACTCACTCGGAGTGAGCGTCCCCGAGGACATCGCACTGATCGGATTCGACAACGTCTGGGTCGGCCAGGTGCCGGGCGTCTCGCTCACCACCGTGGACAGCAAGGCGCGGCAGGTCGGCGCGGTGGCGGCGGGCATCCTCGCCGAGCGCATCGGCAGGCACCCGAGCGGCAGTCCCGGTGGGCGTACCCCGCCGGAGCGGCGCGTCCTGGCGCCGGAACTCGTCGTCCGCGGATCCTGCGGATGCCGGCGGACGGCGACAACGTGAGAGTCCAGCACGGTCCCCAATCAGCACGGGCTTTTGGGAAACCGGTTTCTATCCATCCATCCCCCTCAGAAGGAAAGCAGCAATGAGGAAGACAGCAGCTATCGCGTTGGCGTCGGTCCTGGCGCTCGGTGTCTCGGCATGCAGCTCGGCGACGTCCGCCGAGGAGTCCGGCGCCGGAGGGTCGTACACCTACACCAGCGACCAGGAAGGCGTGAAGTCGCTCGACGGCGTCGCCCTGGCCTCGACCATCGGTGAGCTCAAGCCCGCCAAGAAGTATCGGGTCGCGGTGATCCTCAAGGCCCTCACGAACCAGTACTGGCAGGGCATCCAGAAGGGCGCGAAGGCCGCCGCCGACAAGTACGGGGTCGAGGTGACCATTCAGGCCGCGAGCAGCGAGAAGGCCCAGACCGAGCAGCTCACGATCGCCCAGACGCTCGTCGGGCAGAAGTTCGACGCCTACGTGGTGGCTCCCGAGAGCACCTCCAACCTGAACCCGGCGCTCAACCAGATGCGCTCGCAGCAGGCGCCCGTCGTCAACGTCGACGACGCCCGTGTCCCCGCGACCGTCTTCATCGGCCCGAACCACGAGGAGAACGGCATCCAGGCGGCGGACGAGCTGGCGAAGCTGTTCCCCGACGGCGGTGAGGTCGCGCAGGTCGAGGGGCAGTCGGGCTCCAGCGCCGCGATCCTGCGGATCAAGGGTTTCAAGGAGGGCATCGCCAAGCACTCGAACCTCAAGCTGGTCGCCAGCGTCCCCGGCAACTGGGACGCGAACGCCTCCTATGCCGCGGCGCAGCAGATCATCCGGCAGAACCCGAACCTCAAGGGCATCTACGCCAACAACGACACGATGGCGATCGGCGTCGCCAAGGCCGTCCAGGAGTCGGGCAAGAAGGTCGCGGTGATCGGCACGGACGGTGTTCCGGAGGCGATCTCCGGCGTCCGGAACGAATCGATGGCCGCGACCGTCAGCCCGCTGCCCTACTACGAGGGCTTCTGGGCTGTCGAGTCGGCCATCGGCCTGCTGGAGGGCAAGGAGATCGCCCCCTGGGTCGTCGCGCCCGCCCAGCTGATCACCAAGGAGAACGTGGACCAGTTCTACGACACCGAGGGCCAGGTCATCACGGACCTCTACAAGTGACCGTCGGGTGAGCCTCTCCCTTCGAACCACGTACCGATCGAGATGATGAGATGACGACCGACCGGCCCATGCTGGAGATCAAGAAACTCAGCAAATCCTTCCCCGGCGTCAGGGCCCTGCACGAGGTCGACCTGACCGCCTACCCCGGTGAGATCCACGCCCTGCTGGGCGAGAACGGCGCAGGAAAGTCGACGTTGCTGAAGACGCTGTTCGGCGTCCAGCAGCCCGACAGCGGCGAGGTCTGGTTCGAGGGGGAGCGGCGCTCGTTCTCCCAGCCCAGTGACGCCCTGCACGCCGGACTCGCCATGGTTCACCAGGAACTGAGCCTGGTGCCGCAGTTCACGGCGGTCCAGAACGTCGTGCTGGGACGGGAGAAGGCCCGTGCCGGGTTCATCGACTGGCGTGAGGCCCGCGAACGGGCGGAGAAGTCCCTCGGACGGCTCGGTTTCGACGCCCGGATGGACATCCCCGTGCGGCGGCTCAGCGTCGCCCAGCAGCAACTCGTCGAGATCGCCCGGGCGCTGGCCGTCGGCGCGCGCCTGATCATCCTGGACGAGCCGACCGCCTCGCTGACCACGCAGGAGAGCGAGCAGCTCTTCGCCCTGCTCGAACGGCTCCGCGCCGAGGGCCGCGGCATCATCTACGTCTCGCATCGGCTCGCCGAGGTCATGACGCTGTCGGACCGGGTCACCGTGCTGCGCGACGGCACGCTTGTCGGCACCCGTACCCGGGCGGAGATCAAGGACGAGACCGACCTGGTCAAGCTGATGGTCGGCCGGAACGTCGACGCGATCAGCAGGGTGGAACGTTCCGAAGGTCCCGGTGAGGAGATCCTGCGGATCGAGGGCCTGTCCAGCGCCGAGGGCGTCGCCGACTGCTCGCTGTCGGTCCGGCGCGGTGAGATCGTCGGCCTGGCGGGAATGGTCGGTGCGGGACGGACCGAGCTGGTCCGCGCGCTGATCGGCGCGGACCGGGTGACGGGCGGCGCGGTGTGGATCAGAGGGGAACGCGTCCACATCGGCTCCCCTGCGGACGCCGTCAAGGCGGGTATCGCGTTCCTGCCCGAGGACCGCAAGCACCAGGGCCTCGTGCTCCACATGAGCGCGGCGTCCAACGCGACACTGATCAAGCCGCCGCGCCGGCGCGGCCTGCTGGACCGGCGCGCGCAGCGCGAGCAGACCCGCGCGCTGCTGACGCAGCTCAACGCCGACATCGACCCCGGCTATCCGGTCGGCAAGTTGAGCGGTGGCACCCAGCAGAAGGTGGTCCTCGCCCGCTGGCTGAAGACCGCCAGCGACATCTTCATCTTCGACGAGCCCACCCGCGGCGTCGACGTGGGTGCCAAGGGGGAGATCCACGCACTCATGCGAGAGCTCGCCGAGGAGGGCAAGGCCATCGTGATGGTCTCGTCGGACCTTCCCGAAGTACTCGGGATGAGCGACCGGGTGGTGGTGATGCGCCGCGGACGCATCGTCGCCGAACTCAGCCGGTCGCAGATCTCGGAAGAAGCCATCGTCCACCACGCCGCGGCGAGCTGACGGTCCAAGGAGAACCATGAGCAACCACACCACCCTCGAGCGGAAATCGGCGACCGAGACGCCGCTGTCCGCCGTGCGGGGACGCCTCGACGTCGCCGCGACCGCACGTCAGGCCGGGCTGGTCGGCGTCATCCTCGTCCTCGTCCTCGGTTTCGGGCTCGCCAGGCCGCTGTTCCTCGACGGCGGCAACCTGATGAACATCCTGCTGCAGGCATCGGTGGTCGGCGTCCTGGCGCTGGGGCAGACGTTCGTCCTGATCACCGGCGGCATCGACCTGTCCATCGGCTCGACCGTCGCGATGTGCGCGGTGGTCAGCGGGTTGCTGTCGCACTCGCTGCCGGTGCCGCTCGCCATCATCGGCGGCATCGCGGTCGGCGCCCTGGCCGGTCTGGTCAACGGGCTCCTCATCACGATGACGAACATCACGCCGTTCATCGTGACGCTCGGCAGCATGAGCATCTACGCCGGGATCGCCCTGATCATCGCGGGCGGCCAGGCCGTGTACGACATCCCGACCGGCTTCCAGGACGCCCTGGCCGGCCGGATCGCCGGGGTCCCGATCCCGGTGCTGCTGTTCGTCCTGCTCACGATCGTCGCGGCCGTGTGCCTGAAGCGGACCGTGTTCGGCGAGCACCTGACCGCCGTCGGCGGGAACGCCGAGGTCGCGCGGCTGGCCGGCATCAACGTCAAGCGCTACACCGCGGCGGCCTACGTCCTCTCCGGCGCGGCGGCCGGGCTGGCCGGGACCATCCTGGTCGCCCGTCTCGGCGCGGCCGACCCGACGCTCGGCGCGGACCTGCTGCTGACGGCCATCGCCGCCACCGTCATGGGCGGTACGAAGCTCGCCGGCGGCGAGGGCAGCATGTACGGCGCGGCGTTCGGCGCGATCATCATCGCGACGCTGACCGCCGGTCTGACCACGTTGAACGTCCAGGCGTTCTACCAGCAGGTCGCCGTCGGCTCCGCGATCATCATCGCCCTGCTGATCGACCAGGTAGCCCGGGGACGGCGCTGATGCCGGTACTTCTCGACGTCGACGAGCGGGGTCTGGCGACCCTGACCCTGGACCGCTACGCCAAGCGCAACTCGCTCGATGAGGCCATGCTCGAATCGTTCGGCGAGGCACTCGGCGCGATCGAGGCCGACCCGCGGATCCGGGTGGTGGTACTGCGCGGGAGCAACGGCTTCTTCTGCGCGGGCGCCGACATCGCCGACTGGGCGGACCCGGGCCCGGTCACCGCCGATCGGCTGTCACGCCTCGGCACGGCCACCTTCGCGCGGCTCGCCGCGCTGAGCGTGCCCACCGTCGCGCTGATCGAGCGCAGCGCGCTCGGCGGCGGCCTGGAGCTGGCGCTCGCCTGCGACCTGCGCGTCACCACCGAGGACGCCGGCCTCGGCTACCCAGAGACGAGGCTGGGGAACCTGACGGCGTGGGGTGGCATCGCCCGGCTGGTGGACACGGTCGGGCTGGCCCAGGCGCGCCGGCTGTTCCTCACCGCGACGGCGATCTCCGGGGCCGAGGCGGCGCGCATCGGCCTCGTCACGCACGCCATACCGGCCGACCGGCTCGAAGAGACCGTCGAGGAGCTCGTCACGGCCGTCATCGCCTGCGAACCACTCGCGCTGCGGGTCGTCAAGGACATTCTGGCCGGATACGAGACCCGGGTGACGGCCGAGCCGACTCTCGCCGCGTTCTTCAGCTTCTCGGACGCCTCGCGCCGGCGGAAAGAGGCGTTCGTCAAGCGCAGGCCCACGACAACGAAGTGAGAGCATCGTGAACACCACTGGATTCCCCCTCGACGTCGCCGGACGCGACCTCGGTGACCTGCTGGACCGTGCCAAAGTGTCCGCCGGGGACGGCCCGCCGCTCCTCGGCTCGCTGGTCGGCGGCAGCGCCGTCGCCCCGCAGGGCGAGGGCACGGTCCGGATCAGCCCGGCCACCGGACAGCCCCTGTTCCGGGCGGGCGACGAGTCGACCTCCGTGGTCGAGGCCGCGGTCGCCCGCGCCCGGAGCAGTTTCGACACCGGGCGGTGGGGACGGGCCTCCGGCCGCGACCGCGCCCGCGTCCTGGCCCGGACGGCGCAGCTGATGGAGGCCCGCGCGGACGACCTGGCCGAACTGGTCGTGCTGGAGACGGGCAAACCGATCCGCGAGGCCCGCGGCGAGGTCGCCGCGGCCGTCAACGCGTTCGAGTACTTCTCCGGGCTGGCCAGGGACGTCAACGGACGGACGGTCCGTGACATCGACGCGTCGGTGTTCGCGTTCACCGTGCGGGAGCCCGCCGGGGTCGCGGGCCTGATCATCCCGTGGAACTTCCCGCTCGGCATCCTCGGGCAGAAGCTGCCGCCCGCACTGGCCGCCGGCTGCACCGTCGTGGTCAAGCCGAGCCCGCTGACCCCGCTCACCGCACTCGCCGTCGTCTCGCTGCTGTACGAGGCCGGCCTGGAGCCCGACGCGGTCTCGGTGGTCCTCGGTGAGGGCCCCGCGGGCGCGGCGCTCGTCGCCCACCGCGAGGTGGACGTCGTCAGCTTCACCGGCTCGACCGCGACCGGCCGGCACATCGCCGCGCACGCGGGCTCGCAGCGGCTCAAGCGCGTCGCCCTGGAAGCGGGCGGCAAGACCCCGGTCCTGGTGACGGCGAACGCCGACCTGGACGAGGTCGTCGCGGGGCTGACGTTCGCCGCGTTCTTCAACCAGGGACAGGTGTGCGTCGCCGGGTCGCGGATCCTCGCCGACGCGTCCGTCGCGGACGAGCTGGGCGAGCGTCTCGCCGCGCGGGCGGCGGGTCTCCTCCTCGGTGACCCGTGGTCGGAGGCCACCCAGATGGGCCCGCTGATCTCCCAGCAGCACTTCGACGGGGTGAGCGCGGCGATCGAGACGTCCAGGCAGGAAGGCGTGCGGGTGCTGGCCGGCGGGGACCCCTCCGCGCCGGAGGCCACCGGAGCGCGCCCGTTCCTCGCGCCGACGGTGCTGGCGACCGACGACGACGGCTCGACCGCGGCCCGCGAGGAACTGTTCGGGCCGGTCACCGTCGTGCAGTCCTTCACCTCGCTCGACGAGGCGGTCACGCGCGCCAACGCCTCGGCGTACGGCCTGGCCGCCTCGGTGTGGAGCAATGATCTGCGCGAGGCGCTGGACCTGACGCTCCGGCTGCGCACCGGCACCGTGTGGATCAACGGCTCCACCGACGCCTTCCCCGAGCTCCCGCTCGGCGGTCGCCGTGACAGCGGCTACCAGGCCGAGTTCGGCCGCGAGGGCATGGAGTTCTTCACCGAGAACAAGACCGTCCAGGTCGGCCGTACGCGCAGAAAGGACTGGTACACCGCGTGAACGCGCAGGCAACCACGACCACCGCCTACCCGTCGCTGCGCGGCAGGACCGTGCTGGTGACCGGGGCGCTCGGCGGCCTCGGCACCGCGATCGTGGACGCGTTCGCGGCGTCCGAGGCGCGGGTCGCCGTTCACCATCTCGGCCAGGCCGGCGAGGCCGCCGAGCGGGTGCGCCGGCTCACGGAGGCGGGGACGGCCGCGATGGCCGTCGAGGCCGACATCACCGACTGGGACGCCGTCGAGGGGATGGTCGCCCGGGTCGGTTCCGAGCTGGGGCCGATCGACGTCCTGGTGAACAACGCCGGGTACATGGCTCCCGGACGGCTCGCCGAGATCTCCCTCGAAGAGTGGCGGAAGACGTTGACCGTCGACCTCGACGGCGTCTTCCTGTGCAGCCGTCACGTGCTCGGGTCGATGCTCGAACGGGGGGCGGGCGTCATCGTCAACGTCTCGTCGCAGCTGGCCTTCAAGGGCGCCCGCGACTACGTCAGCTACTGCGCCGCCAAGGCCGGCGTCGCCGGGCTCACCCGGGCGCTGGCCCGCGAGGTCGGGCCGGCGGTCCGCGTCAACGCGATCGCCCCGGGGCCGGTGGACACTCCGTTCATCACCCCCTGGGCGACCGAGGAGTGGAAGCGGGAACGCACCGGTGACCTCGTCATCGGCAGGCTCGCGACGCCCGAGGAGATCGCGCCCACCGTGGCGTTCCTCGCCTCCGACGACGCCGCGCTCTACCACGGCCAGGTGCTGCACCTCAACGGCGGAGGGGTGATGGCCTGATGTCGTCGTCGGACAGGAGCCGCCGCGGGCGGCCGGAATTCCGCACCGCGGCGGAGGCGGTCGCGATGATCGATGCCGGGGCCACCGTCGCGATCGGCGGCTCCGGCGGAGGACTGCTCGAACCGGACACGCTGCTCCGGGCATTGGGAAACCGGTTTCGTGAGACCGGCTCCCCGGCCGGCCTCACGCTCGTGCACACCACGGGCATCGGGGACCGCGAAGGCGGCGGCATGGACCATCTCGCGCTGCCCGGCCTCGCCCGCCGGATCATCGCCGGCAACTGGGGCATGGCCCCGAAGATGAGCGCGATGGCCGCGGCAGGGGAGTTCGAGGCGTACAACTTCCCGCAGGGCGTCATGAGCCAGCTCTTCCGCGACATCGCGGCGGGCCGTCCCGGGGTGCTCACGCACGTCGGCATCGGCACGTTCTGCGACCCGCGCCTGGAGGGTGGCAGGCTCAACGACCGCACCACCGAGGAACTCGTCGAGGTGGTGAGCCTGCGCGGGCAGGAGTGGCTGCTCTACCCGTCGCTGCCGATCGACGTCTGCTTCATCCGCGGCACCACCGCGGACGAGGACGGAAACATCACCTCCGAGCAGGAGGCCGCCCGGCTGGAGATGCTCGCCATCGCCCAGGCCACGCGGAACAGCGGCGGCCTCGTCATCGCCCAGGTGAAGTACGCCGCCGAAGGGGGCTCGCTCGATCCGCGCGACGTCGTCGTGCCGGGCATGTGCGTCGACGTCGTCGTCGTCAACCCCGAGCAGCGGCAGGTGGTGACGCACGAGTACAACCCCGCGTTCGCCGGGGCCACCAAGGCCGCGCTCTCGTCGCTGCCGCCGTTCCCGCTCGACCAGCGCAAGGTCGTCGCGCGGCGGGCGCTGCGCGAGATCGCCGACGGGGACGTCGTCAACCTCGGCGTCGGGATCGCCGACGGGGTCGCGGCCGTCGCCGCCGAGGAGGGCTGGGTCGAGGACTTCACACTCACGATCGAGCAGGGGCTCGTCGGCGGTGTGCCGGCCCGAGGGGTCATCTTCGGCGTCGCCACGAACCCGGTCGCGATCCTGGACCAGCCCGCGCAGTTCGACTTCTACGACGGCGGCGGCCTGGACATCTGCTTCCTGGGCTTCGCCCAGATCGACCGGGCGGGCAACGTCAACGTGTCCAAGTTCGGCGGCAGGATCATTGGCACCGGCGGGTTCGTCAACATCTCGCAGAACGCCTCGACCGTGGTCTTCTGCGGCACGTTCAACGCGGGCGGGCTCCAGGCCGTGCCCGCCGACGGAAGCCTGGACATCCGCGTCGAGGGCAGGCACCGGAAGTTCGTCGACACGGTCGACCAGGTGACGTTCAGCGCGGCCGAGGCGCGCCGACGCGGCCAGCGGGTCCTGTACGTCACCGAACGGGCGGTCTTCGAGCTCGGCCCGGACGGGCTGGTGCTCATCGAGGTCGCGCCCGGCGTCGACCCCCAGACCCAGGTCCTCGACCCGCTCGGCAACGGGGTGAAGGTCGCGGACCCCCTCACCGTGATGGACAAGGAGATCTTCGTGGACCGGCCTCTCGGGAGCGCCTGGCGGACGACGGGGACGGCGGGTTCGTGATGAGCGATGTCAGGATCATGCTGCCGGCACCGGACGGCGGGAAGCGCACCCACGTCCTGGCCGACCGGTCCCCGGTACACGACTTCACCGGCGGCCCGCCGACCTCCCGCACGGTGTACGCCGCCGCGCACGTCGTGGCCGATCCGCTGCACGACCCGCCGGGGCTGGACTGGGAGTCCACGCTGGCGTTCCGCCGGCACCTGTGGTCCCTGGGCCTGGGCGTCGCCGACGCCATGGACACCGCGCAGCGCGGTGGTGGCCTGGACTGGGCGGACGCCCGCGAGCTGATCGCCCGGTCGGGGGCCGAGGCGCGCGCCGTCGGCGGGGCGCTGGTCTGCGGAGCGATGACCGACCAGCTCGCCCCGACGGGCCATTGGAGTCTCGGCGACATCGCCGAGGCGTACCTGGAGCAGGCCGGCTGGATCAGCCAGTCCGGCGGCACCCCGGTGATCATGGCGAGCCGTCACCTCGCCGCCGTCGCGCGGGGGGCCGACGACTATCACGAGGTGTACGGCAAGGTCCTCGACCAGGTCGATGGACCGGTCATGCTGCACTGGCTGGGCGAGGCGTTCGACCCCGCCATGGCCGGGTACTGGGGTGGTGCCGACCTCGACCGGGCCACCGAGACGGTCCTGGCGATCCTCACCGAGCACCCCGGACGCGTCCGGGGGATCAAGATCTCCCTGCTCGACGCGGGACGCGAGGTCGACCTGCGGCGGCGGTTGCCCGAGGGCGTCGCCATGTTCACCGGGGATGACTTCAACTACGCCGAACTGATCCGGGGCGACGAGCACGGTCACAGCGAGGCGCTCCTCGGCGTGTTCGACGCGATCGCCGCGCCCGCGCGGGCCGCGCTCGCCCGGCTCGACGCCGGCGACCTCGACGGGTACGCCGCGCTGCTCGAACCGACGGTTCCCCTGGCCCGGCACCTGTTCGCGAGCCCGACCTCGGCCTACAAGACGGGCGTGGTCTTCCTGGCCTGGCTGAACGGCCACCAGGATCACTTCCACCTCGTCGGCGGCGCGCAGACCCTCCGCTCGGTACCCCATCTGGTGAGGCTGTTCGTCCTCGCCGACCGGGCGGGCGCGTTCGCCGACCCCGCGTCGGCGGCGCGGCGGATGCGCTCGTTCCTCGCGGTCGCCGGGTTCGAGGCGTAGTCATGGACCCGCGACGACCCGGCCTCGACCAGGCGGGAACCCGGACGAGGACGCAGCGGGGAAGGGCCGAAGGGTGCCTGCCATGACCGGGCCCGCACGGGTGCTGCTGGCACCCGACTCGTTCAAGGGCACGATGGACGCCGCCACCGTGGCCGGCGCGCTCGCGGTGGGGGTCGCGGACGCCGGCGGCAGGGCGCTGCCCTGCCCGCTGGCCGACGGCGGCGAGGGCACCCGTGACGTGCTGCGCCGCGCCCTGGGCGGCGAGCTCGTCCGAGCCGCGGCACGTGGTCCTCTCGGTGACCGGATCGAGGGCGAGTTCCTGCTGACGAACGGGGGACGCACCGCCGTCGTCGAGACGGCGACGGCGAGCGGGCTCACCCTGCTTGCCCCTGAGCGGCTCGACGCATGGTCGGCGACCAGCGCCGGAACCGGTGACCTGATCGTCGCCGCGGTGGCGGCGGGCGCGCGCCGCGTCCTGCTCGGGGTCGGGGGCAGTGCCTGCACGGACGGGGGCGCCGGTGCCTGCGCGGCCATCGAGGCCGGAGGCGGCCTGGACGGGGTCGAGCTCGTCGTCCTGTGCGATGTCGCGACCCCGTTCGAGGACTCCGCCCGGGTGTTCGGGCCCCAGAAGGGCGCCGATCCCGACCTCGTCGCGCGGCTCACCGACCGCCTGCACGAGACGGCGGCGGCGCTGCCCCGCGACCCGCGCGGGCGCGCCCGCACCGGGGCGGCGGGCGGGCTGTCCGGCGCGTTGTGGGCGGCCTACGACGCACGGCTCGTCTCCGGCATCGAGACCGTTCTGGACCTGGTCGGTTTCGACGCGCTCCTGGCCGGGGCCGACGCGGTCGTCACCGGTGAGGGGCGTCTCGACGCGCAGACCGCCGACGGCAAGGTGATCTCCGGGGTCACCCGGCGGGCCGCGGGTGTCGGCGTCCCGGTCTGGGCGGTCGTCGGCCAGTCCCGGCTCGACGCCGCGGACACGGCGGCCCTCGGGCTGGCCGGGGTGGCCGAGGCCACCGACCAGGGCCGGCTCCGCGCCGCCGCGGCGTCGATCACAGCCTCGCTCGGCGCGACTGAGCATCCCAATCCCTGAGAGGACAGGCATCATGCCACGCACCACCTACACCTACGTCATCGTCGGAGCCGGAGCCGCCGGCTGCGTCCTGGCGAACCGGCTGAGCGCCGACCCGGAGGCGCGCGTGCTCCTGCTCGAAGCGGGCGGGAGCGACCGGTCGCCCCTCATCACCATTCCCGCGGGCTTCTCCAAGCTGATGGGCACGAAGGTCAACTGGATCTTCGACACCGTCCCGCAGAAGAACCTCAACGACCGGCGGATGTTCCTGCCGCAGGGCCGGGTCCTGGGCGGCAGCACCTCGATCAACGCGATGCTCTACGTCCGTGGCAACCGCGAGGACTACGACACCTGGCGCGACCTCGGCAACAAGGGCTGGGGGTACGACGACGTCCTGCCGTACTTCACCGCGCACGAGGACAACGAGCGGCTCGCGGACGCCTACCACGGCACCGGCGGCGAGCTGCACGTGAGCGACCAGGTACAGCACAACCCGATGTCGGCGGCGTTCCTGCGGGCGGCGCAGGAGGTCGGCATCCCGTACACGGCCGACCCGAACGGGGCCACCCAGGACGGGGTCTTCTACCACCAGGTCACCCAGCGCAAGGCGCGCCGGGAGAGCGCGTCGTCGGCGTTCCTGCGGTCCGTGCGGCACCGCCCGAACCTGACGGTGCTCACCGGCGCGCGGGCCGACCGGTTGATCGTCGAGAACGGCCGGGCAGTCGGGCTGACCTACCTGCGCGGCGGGCGCCAGGAGACGGTCTTCGCCGACGCCGAGGTCATCGTGAGCGCCGGGGCGATCAACTCGCCGCGCCTGCTGCTGAGGTCGGGCATCGGCCCCGCCGACGAGTTGCGCGCACTCGGTATCGACGTCGTCCAGGACCTTCCCGGGGTGGGCAGGAACCTGCACGACCAGCTTGAGGTCTACATCACGCGCGAGTGCGCGAAGCCCATCAGCTACAGCGGCGAGGACAGGTGGGACCGGGCGCTGCGGCACGCGGTGCAGTACGGCCTGTACCGGACGGGGCCCGCGACCGCGACGATCACCGAGGCCGGCGCGTTCATCCGCAGCTCCGAGCAGGTGACCTCGCCGGACATCCAGCTCCACTTCCTGCCCGCCTACGTGGTGTGGAAGGACAACTCGCGCACGGCCGCGCACGTCCCCGGCCACGGCGTGACGCTGCTGGCCTGTAATGTCCGGCCCCGCAGCCGCGGCTCGGTGCGCCTGGTCTCCAAGGAACTGGACGCCCCTCCGGCAGTCGACCCGAACTACCTGGACGACCCGCGCGACTGGGATATCGCGGTCGAGGGCTTCCACCGGATGCGCGAGGTCTTCGACGCGCCCGCGTTCAAGGGCCTGCTCAAGGACGAGAGGCTGCCCGGCGCGTCGGTCCGGAGCGACGCGGACATCCGCGCGTTCATCCGCAAGTGGGCCAAGACCGACTACCACCCGGTCGGGAGCTGCAAGATGGGCGTGGACGAGCTGGCCGTCGTCGACCCCGAGCTGCGCGTACACGGCATGTCCGGACTACGGGTGATCGACTCCTCGATCATGCCGAACATCATCAGCGGCAACACCCAGGCCCCGTCGATGATGATCGGCGAGAAGGGTGCCGCGCTGATCCTGACCTCGCCGTCGTCGCACAGGTGACGAGGGGTCATCGACTGTGCCGGGCGATGCTCAGCCGGTGGAGCCGCTCGACCAGGTCGGTGGGACGGTCGAAGTCCACCAGGGGGAGCCAGGTGAGGGCGTCGAGCTCGTCCGGGGCCAGCGCGCCGCGGACTCCGCCGACCAGCGCGGCGACGGTGTCGGTGTCGCCGCCGAGGAGGACGGAGCGGCGCAGCGCCGAGTCCAGATCCGTTGCCGTGCTCAGGACGTGGACCACGGCGGCGGTCGTCTCCAGCGCGTCGAGGCCGACGCCTCCGGCGGGAGGGACCCAGGTGCCGGCGAGGGCGGCGCGGACGGTGGTGGGCTCCCCGTAGCGGCCGGCGACCCAGCCGGCCTCGGCCTCGGCGGCGGCCAGGACCGCGTCGATTCCCGCGCCCTCGATCGCCCACGCGGCCATCGCGGCGACGAGGCAGGCGGCGGCGATGGCCTCCGGGGCGCGGTGGGTGCCGATCGCCAGTGCCTCCACCAGGTGACGGCGCAGGTCCTCCTCGGCGGCGGGAGTGGTCCAGCCGACGGGGAGCATGCGCATCGCCGCGCCGTTGGTGGGGCGCTCGCCGGGGATCGGCTCGGGCAGCGTGCCGGTCTCACCGAAGTGGGCCAGGGCGCGGCGGGTGGTCGGGCCGATGCCGCGGATCTCGTCCGCCGCGGCGGCGAGCCGGGTCAGGAAGGCCTCGGCGGTCGGGTTCCCCCCGGTGTCGGCCAGCAACTCGCAGACCAGGAGCATCTGGGCGGTGTCATCGGAGGTCGCGCCGCGCGGCCAGCCCTGCCGGGTGGCCGGGATCTCGTCGATGCGGTCGGCGTCGATCGCCGTCGGGTTCGAGCCCTCCCAGGGGACGCCCAGCGCGTCGCCCGCGGCGAACGCCGTCATCGCCCGCCCGATGCGCTCGGCCGAGGGCGGCCGGCGCTCTCCCGGGTCATGGGCGAGCGAGCCGGGCTCGGTGCCCCCGGACGCCGGATCGTGCTGGGCGCGGTCGATGAACTCGCCTGGTTGCGGCACCGTTACATGGTAGGTCGTGCGGGCCTCGTGGGCATGTGCCGGTCCGGCGGCCGGTGGGGGCGAACCGCTGTTCCCCGGGAACGGGGGCGAAGAAGAACGCGGCCGGCCGGAGGAACGGATCTCCGCCGAACCCCCGGTTTCGGGGAAAGGCCCAGGTCCGGGCCGTCACGGCCAGGACCTGAGCCCGCGATCCTCCGGGGTGGTGGTGATCAGCCGACGTTGGCGCAGATCGCGTAGACGCTGATGCCGACGTCGTTGTAACCGGGCTGGCGGCCGAGGCCGATCCAGCCGCCGCCGTCATCGGTGGGGAAGGAACCCACCAGGACGGCCTGGTTGCCCTGTGCCTCGGCGCCGCCGCCGACGGCCTTCTTCCCGGCGGGGCAGCGGACCACGCGGCGCTGGAAGTTGGGGACGTTGGCGTTCGGGAGCTTGACGATCTGGTAGCCCGTGAAGTCGGCCGCGGCCTTCGTACCGGCGGCGGCCGGTACGAAGGCGGTTATCGCGGTCAGGCTCGCGATGCCGACGGCGACGCTCAGGGTGGCGGTCATGAGCTTCCTGTTTCGCATGATCTCTCCTGGGACGGGGAGTGCCTGGATGGTCACGCAAAGTAAATGCATCATCACGCTGGGTGTCCAGCCCTGGTTTTGTCACCGTCCCGTCAGTTGCGGCCGCCCCGCCGGTGGGTAGGCGTGCGCGCCGGGCGGCGCGCGCGGGTGGAGGTGCCGGGTCTGGCGGGGTGGGGCGCGCGGGAGGTGGAGGTGGGGGTGGCCAAGGGCTGACCGGCGCTGGATGTCGATCAGTTCTGAGAGCGCTCTCAGATCAGGGTAGGCCCATTTCTTGATTGTTGGCCAGCGGGTCGATGTGCCGCCTGCGGGTGCCTGGTGAGGGTGTCGTGCGATGGAACGCCCTGTTTTCTGGGCCTATGCCGTCCCGCCTGCATATCTGCTCTTTACTTATTCGTTACCAACGCGAAACGTTGACTGCTGTGACTCGGGCCGTTACTTTGCGGTGAGAGAGCGCTCTCTCATGCCGGTCCGCTTCGGAGCCCGACTCCTCTCCCCGGAGGCACCCCCCAATGGATCCCTCGATCCGGACCACGGGTCCGGACAACGCGCACCCCCGTGAAGGACGACTCGCCCACCGCATCCGGACCCGCCGCAGGCGCCTCGCCGCCGGCGTGGTCGTCGCGATGGTGGCCGGGCTGCTCGGCCTCGGCGCCGTCCACTCCGCCGAGGCCGCCACGGTCGGCGCCGGTAGCTATGCCGACACCCTCCCGGCCGGCCGCTCGCTGCCGACCGGCTGCGGCTCCCTCTCCACCAACCCCCGCCAGTGGGTGACGGCCAACGCCCCCGCCGGAGCCGTGCCCACCAACGACTGGTGGTCGTCGATCCTGTTCAAGAAGACCGACTGCGCGTACGGTGAGCCGTTGCACGCCCACCCGATCTCCTACGACACCTTCGGCAATGGCCTCGGCTTCTCCTACAACACCACCCCGCAGATCAGTGGCACCGCCACCGGGGTGGGGGAGTACCACTACCCGTACGTCGAGAACATCAGGGTCGGTGTCGCGGGCCTGAGCTCGCCGGACGTCAAGGTCGACGGCTGGAGCGACTGGACCGTCACCCCGTACTGGAGCGGTGGCGGCCGGACCATGAAGGCCACCATCGGCCACGGCCTGCCGTTCGCCTACTTCCAGATCACCGGCGGTGACGCGCAGATCACCGCGGCCGGCACCCCCTCGGTCTGGTCCAACAGCGGCGCCACCATCGGCTTCACCGCGGGCGGCCGTGACTACGTCGCCTACGCCCCGACCGGCGCGACCTGGTCGGTGAGCGGCACGACGATCAGCTCGTCCCTGGCGGGCAAGGGCTTCTTCTCGGTGGCGGCGCTGCCCGCCGGCGGCGACCGGGTGGCCCTGGCGAACACCTACGGCCAGTACGCGCACGCGCACGTCACCGGCACCCAGGTCTCGTACTCCTACACGCCGTCCAACAGCACGCTCACCACGACGTACGCCTTCACCACCACGGCCAGGCAGGGCAGCGCGACCGGCACGGTCATCGCGCTCTACCCGCACCAGTGGAACTACCTGACCGGCTCGACGCCGCTGGCGCAGACCTACGTCTCGGCGCGCGGCCAGATGAAGATCGTCACCGGTACGCAGTTCAGGACGTCGATGAAGTACACCGGCGTGCTGCCCGAGGTCCCCGCGGTGGCCGACAACTCGGGCGCCGATCTCACCACGATCACCAACCATCTCAACGCCGAACTCGGCAACCCGATGGACATCCGCGGCGACGACACCTACTGGACGGGCAAGGGGCTGGGCAGGGCCGCCCGCATCGCGGAGATCGCCGACCAGCTCAACCTGACGTCGGTGCGCACCGCCGCGCTGAACGCCATCCGCAGCCGCCTCAACGACTGGTTCACCGCCTCGCCCGGCAAGACCACCCGGGTCTTCTACTACAACCCGGCCTGGGGGACCCTGCTCGGCTACCCGGCCTCGTACGGCTCCGACCTGGAGCTCAACGACCACCACTTCCACTACGGCTACTACATCGCCGCCGCCGCGACCCTGGCCAAGTTCGACCCCAACTGGGCGAAGACCAGCCAGTACGGCGGCATGGTGGACCTGCTGATCCGCGACGCCAACAACTACGACCGCAACGACACCCGCTTCCCCTACCTGCGTGACTTCGACATCTACGCGGGCCACGACTGGGCGGCCGGGCACGGATCGTTCGGCTCGGGCAACAACCAGGAGTCCTCGTCGGAGGGCATGAACTTCGCCAACGCCCTCATCCAGTGGGGACAGGCCACCGGCAACACCGCGGTCCGCGACGCGGGCATCTACATCTACACGACCCAGAACGCGGCGATCCAGGAGTACTGGTTCGACGTGCGCGACCAGAACTTCCCCGCCGCCTTCGGCCACAGCACCGTCGGCATGGTCTGGGGCTCCGGCGCCGCCTACGCCACCTGGTTCAGCGCCGAGCCGGAGATGATCCAGGGCATCAACATGCTCCCGGTCACCGGCGGGCACTTCTACCTGGGCGACAACCCCGGCTACGTGACCACCAACTACAACGAGCTGGTACGCAACAACGGCGGCCCGCCCACCGTGTGGCAGGACATCATCTGGGAGTTCCTCGCCCTGGGCAACGGCGACACGGCACTGGCGAACCTCAGGGCCAACAGCGGCTTCACCCCGGAGGAGGGGGAGAGCAGGGCTCACACCTTCCACTGGATCCGCAACCTGGCCGCTCTCGGCAACGTGGACAACTCGGT
Organism: Streptosporangium sp. NPDC005286; assembly: GCF_040607515.1. Classification (NCBI taxonomy): domain Bacteria; kingdom Bacillati; phylum Actinomycetota; class Actinomycetes; order Streptosporangiales; family Streptosporangiaceae; genus Streptosporangium; species Streptosporangium sp. NPDC005286. Next base: position 18,742 of record NZ_JBEXGU010000153.1, read on the forward strand.
GACCGCCAACCACCCGCTGGCCAAGGTGTTCAGCAAGAACGGCGCCCGGACCTACGTCGCGTCCAACATCACCGGCAGCGCGATCACGGTGACCTTCTCCAACGGCACGACGCTCAACGTGCCCGCGGGCAAGACCGTCACCTCGGGAGCCCTCACCTGGAGCGGCGGCAACGCCAGCGGAGGCAGCACCGGCCCCGACCCGACTCCCACGCCCACCCCGACCCCCACCCCGACTCCGACGGTGGGTCCCTTCACCGCGACGCGCTACCTGCAGTCCGGCGGCGGGCTGCCGGGTACGGCGGGCACCGCGGGCACCGTCACGCTGGCCGCCGCCAACGGCAACCGCGACGGTACCCCGACCAACGCGCAGGTCTTCACGGCGACCGGCCTCACCGGCACCTACAACGGCGGCTCCACCACGTTCGACCTCTTCGTGGACGCGGGCACCACGGTCGCCAACGGCACCCAGATCCGCGTCTCCTACGACCTGACCGGCAACGGGAGCTGGGACAGGGTGGAGACCTACGCCTACTTCGCCACCGACCCGGTGACGGGCTGGGAGCACTACACGCAGGGCGCGGGGCCGCAGTCCGCCTCGGGGGCGCTCGGCAACCTGTCGGGAGGCCAGGTGAAGGTCGAGGTCTGGAGTGCCATCGGCAACGGCACCACCGCCCTCGGCGTCGGCAACCAGTCCCTCGTACGGCTGCCGTTCAGCTGATCCGTGACGGGGCGGCGGGTCTTCCGCCGCCCCGACCTCAGCTGATCTTTGAGGGGAAGGCCGGGAGCGAGAGCTCCCGGCCGTTCTCGCCTCCGGACGGCAGGGGCAGGCCGATCGGGCTCAGCGTCGGCGGGATGCCCGCCTTCACGACGGCCTCGGTCAGCGGGTGGAGCAGCCGGGCGAGGGCGGAGGTCCGCTCGTCACCGAGGGCCCGCCAGGGGCCGGCCGCGGCCTCGTCGGTCAGCCGTTCGATCCGCGCGCGCACCCGGGTGCCCTCGGCCGTGAGGGCGCCGGAGGCGTCGACCCATCCGCGCTCGCGCAGGGCGGCGGCACCGGACTCCCACTCCTCGTCCGGCCAGGGGCGTGCCACGCGCAGCAGGTCCAGGTCCGTCTCACCGGCGGCGACCTTGAGCAGGTGGGCCTGGGTCGGGGAGACGCCGTGGGCGACGAGCGCGGCCACGTGCCCGTCTCCCCGGTGCTCGCGCAGTGTGGTCGCGGCCTGCCAGAGCAGCAGGTGCGGCTCGTCCGGCGCCGGCAGTGCCTGGTTGGCCGCGCTCAGCACCCGGCCAGCGGTGTCGGCGAGCCGGGCGGCCCGCCAGGCGAGGTCGGCCGCCGCGCGCAGGTCGTCCGGGCCGGCCACCTCGTCGGTGAGCAGGTTCCGCAGCGCCGCCCTCGCCCCGTCGAGCCGGGCGCGGAGCACGTCGCCGGGGGTCGCGAACGTCCACGCGTCGGGGAGTGCCCTGGAGACCTTGGCCGGAGGGAAGCCGTGGAAGGCGGCCGTGACGACGTCGGGGCCGACGGGTCCGAGTGGTGCCGCCCTGGTCGCGAAGTACCCCATCCAGAAGCCGCGCATGCCTACCGCGTCGGACGCCGCCCGAGCCTCCGGGGCGAAGTAGGTGACGGCGTGCAGGGGCTCCAGCAGTTGCCACATGACACGCGGAACGTTCGGTTCGTGCTCCGGCACGGTCTCACACCCTGTCTCATGGATCCTGGCGGATCGGCTGTGCATGTTCATACGGTACTCGGCGAAATGACCGCTGATCTCCCTCCGGGAAGATCCGCTCATCTGGTTCGAACACTGACCTGATCAGCGAAGATGGGTCATCTTCCCGGTAAGGTTGGGTCTTCTCAAGGGATGCCGCGCGGGTTATCAAGAACTCGGAGCGAATTGTGATCCCAGACGGTTCACCCTCTGCCGCCGCACTCCCGGCGCCACCGTCACGTCTGGTCGTCCAGCCCCCCCGAGCCAATGGAGAACGGCGTGCGTCAGTCACTCAGAGTGGTCATGGGAATCCTTTTTGCCGTCGCCATGCTGGCGACGGGCGTCACGACCGCGCAGGCGGCCGTCCCCAACAGATGGGGCTTCGCCGTCGTCGACGTCACCTCCGGCATTCCCAACCCCGGCCACCAGGCCGGTAGCTGGCCGGGCGGCTTCAACGTCACCGTCACCCCGGGCGGGGCCGGGCAGACATTCGTGAGGTTCCCGCAGATCGCGATCGGCGGCGGCGTGGTCCACGTCACCGCGATCTCCCCGAACGCCTACTGGTGCCAGGCGCAGACCTGGGGGCCGTCCGGGGTCGACCTGGTGGTGGCCGTGCAGTGCTACCGGTACGGAGGGGCTCCGGTCTTCACTCCGTACAGCGTCGTCTTCGAGCAGAGCACCGGCACCCTGCCGGCGCCGCAGGCGTTCGGCTATGTGCACTACAACGGCGGGGCCATCGCCGCCCAGTTCAACTCGGCCGGAGGCGTGAACACCGTCGCCGGTGGCGGGGGTGTCTGGACGGTCACGCTGCCCGGCCTGGGCTCAACCGGCTTCGCCGGCAACCTTCAGGTCACCGCGGTCGACCCCGGCCAGCCCGCCCGGTGCAAGGTCGGCGGCTGGGCCCCCGCCGTGGGCGCGCAGACGGTCCAGGTGCGCTGCCACAACGCGACCAGCGCGCCGCTCAACACCGGGTGGACCCTGACCTACCAGCGTGAACGTGCCATCACCGGCGCGGCGATCCCGCCGAAGAACTTCGCCTACACCTTCGACAACACCCCGGCCAACCCCGGCCCGTACGCACCGGTGCCTCCGCCGGTGAACTACAACTCCCAGACGGCGGTGAACACCGTCCAGACCTCCGGGACCGGCCAGCGCATGGTGCTCTTCCCCGCGGTCGGGGTCCTGCAGGACCACGTCCAGGCCACCGCGTACGGACCCGGCCCCGAGTTCTGCAACCTGTTGACCCTCTGGGCCACCAGCGGTGGCGCCGCGATCGTCCGCAACGTCGTCTGCTACAACGCCGGCACCCGCCTCGACTATCCGTCCCTGGTCACCTACACCTCGGCCTTCTGAGACCGGAGGCGCGGTCCCGGCCGGACCTCGGCCGGG
>NZ_JBEXGU010000154.1:0-21684 GCF_040607515.1 Streptosporangium sp. NPDC005286
ACCTATATTTTTTTTGTTGTGGGGCTTGTTTTCCAGGGTGTCGGGGTCCGGAGTGTGCGCCCCCCCCCCCCCCCCCCCACTCCTCTGATCGGGACCGGAGCCATAGAAGCGGGGACCGGAGAGCAGATCAGCGGCCATAACCGTCAACCACAGGTCGGTCAGCTCACTCACGGGAGGCGTCTGCTCACCGTGATGACATTGTGGACTGCCTGCCACGCCGGGGGCCGCCGTTCTCATTTAACGGAGCCACGCCCACTAGCTGGGGAAACTCGTACACCACCTCCGTGGACGCAACCGTGCTGCGACGAGCAGCAAGCACGGTTCTGAGGGGGCCGGGGCGTAGCAATGCGCCCCGGCTACCCGACCCTTAACGACCTTCAAGCTGCTGACCAGCTAGTTCGCTTGACAACCCCAGATAACGATCGTTTACAGGGAGTGCGGTAGGCGGCGAGGTAGAAGGCGAGACTGGTGGCGGCCGCGCCAGCGCTGGCGCCGGCCGTGGCCCTGAACGGTGATTGCCTACGACCTGGCCGGGACCGGCCCTGCCCCGGCCGCCCGGCCGGATGATCTCACGCTACTGAGCTCGGTGACCTCGGGGGTGGGCGGCCGGAAGGTGCGCTTCCGGATTGGGCGGGCGCCTTTCACGAGGAGATAGCCCCGTGCAGGCGGCGGGCCTCCTGGAGGACGAGGCTCGACCCGGTGCGTGCCGCCAGCTCCGCCAGCCCCGGTATCTCGCCACGCGCCCCTGCCAGGGCCGCCGCCCAGGCGGCGACGCCCAGGAGCTCACCCAGCCCGTTCCGCGTCCTTTCGCCCGCCTCCGTCGGCAGCAGGAGCCGGACGGTCACGGCGAGGGCCTGCCAGATCTCGGCGTGCGCCCCGGCCGCGACCAGGTCGGCCAGTGCCGCCGTGATCCGTTTGAGCGTGATGTGCTCGGCGCGGACCAGCATTGCGACGGCCCAGCCGAGGTCTGAGGCCGGGAGCTGCCCGCGTACCGCCAGGGTGATCAGAGCCTCAGCGGCGGCGGCGCGCTGGGCGGGCCGGGGGTGAGCCAGGCAGGCGGCGATGGTGATCGCGGTCGCCCTGCCCACTGGGCCGTCGCCGTGGGCCAGAGCCGCCACGGCGTCCACGCGGGAGCCGCTGCGGTTGGCTATCCAGGGCAGGCACTGCACCATGTACGCGGCCACGACCTCGCGATGGGACGGCATGATCGTCGGCCACCACGCCACCTCGTCGGGGTAGGCGGCGTATCCGTTGGCGGGCCGCACCGCGCACAGCTCGTGCAGCCAGGCAGGCAGGCCTTCGGGTGGCACGGCCCGGGTGTGCACCTCGTACGGGGAGGGGCGGGAGTGGTTGGCCCTCGGTGTCTGCCTCACCTCGCAGTGCACCACCGGATCGGGCAGTGCGCCGTCGCGCAGCCAGTCGGCGAGCCGCCGCCCCGCCTGCGTGGGTAGCTTCTCCGCCCGAACCAGTAAGGACTCGTCCACGTGCCGTGGCAGTCGCAACAGCGCCTGCTGGAAATCGGCTTCGAGCGGTTCGGTGTCGCCCAGCCGCTCCATGCGGTCGATCAGGGTCTCGTTGTCGAGATGCCCGGTGGCGGCGGTCGGGGTGGCCAGCGGCACGGGGATCGTCGCGCCGCGTTCGAATCGATCAGGTCGGGCTCGGCGTCGGTCAGCCAGTCCCGCAGTGCCGCCAGCAGAGTGAGCCCGGCCAGCGCCTCATCGCCGGTCAGGGTGTGGTTGTCCTGAGCCGGTCCGGCGAACTGCAGCAGCGAGGCCAACTGTTTGGTGTAGATGGGCTCGCTGCCGGGCGGCTGCCAGCGAGCTCCACCTGCGGGGTCGTCGTTGAGGAACCGCCGGGCGTCGTCGGGGTCGGTGAGGTCGTAGGCAGGTTTCACGGCACAGCCTCCCGGACGTCGTCAAAGTGACGACAGATTCGTCGTCACTACGACGACACGTCGTCCGCGCTTACCGCTATTGGCTGCTCCGTTGTTCCCCGAGGTCGAAGACCTCGTGTGCTTCTGCGGGCTGGACGGGCTGTGCCACGCGGACACCCTGTTGGAAGTCGCCAACGTGCAGCCGCTCGCAAGCGAACCTCCAGGTCAAAGCCCCGGCCGAGTTTTCGAGCGTCACAGGCGGCATATGAACCGGTGCTGCTGGCTCGGAGTCGATTCCGTGCACCTGCGTCGGACGGAGATCGCTATTGAAAGGCGCTCCACCCGACGTCATGAGATCAATCATTAGTAAAGTTTCCTATTGACAGGGCGCCATATGGGCATGTTACATGCGTCTTAATTTAAGAAGTGAACGAGCCAGAAGGACCCCCCATGCGCCTGCAACGCGCCCGATTAGTGCTCGCTCTGACAGCCGGGTTCGCGCTCGTCGCGACCACCCTCACCCTCACCGTCACCCCCGCCTCCGCCGCCGTCGGCCAGATCACCGGGTACGGCGGCAAGTGCGTGGACGTGGCCGGCGCCAACCCGGCCAACGGCACCCAGATCCAGCTCTACACCTGCAACGGCAGCAACGCCCAGCAGTGGACCACCGGCACCGACGGCACCATCCGGGCCCTCGGCAAGTGCGTGGACGTGGCCGCCGCCAGCACCGCCAACGGAACCCGGGTGCAGCTCTATGACTGCAACGGCACCACCGCCCAGGTCTGGACCGCCCAGGCCGACGGCACCCTGCGCGCGCTCGGCAAGTGCCTGGACGCCACCGGGCCCAGCTCCGCCGACGGCACCCCGCTCCAGATCTGGGACTGCTCCGCCGGCGCCAACCAGCGCTGGACCCTCCCGACCCCGCCGCCGACCGGATCCAACCCCGACCTCGGGCCGAACGTGAGCATCTTCGACCCGACGATGCCCGCCTCGACCATCCAGTCCCGGCTGAACACCGTCTTCAACCAGCAGCAGAGCAACCAGTTCGGTGGCAACCGTTTCGCGTTGCTGTTCAAGCCCGGTACGTACAACGTGGACGTGAACGTCGGCTTCTACACCCAGGTCCTCGGGCTCGGGTTGCTGCCCGACCAGGTCACCGTCAACGGGCCCGTCCACGCCGAGGCCGACTGGTTCCAGGGCAACGCCACCCAGAACTTCTGGCGTGGGGTCGAGAACCTGTCCGTCACCCCGCCCGGCGGCAACGACCGGTGGGCGGTGTCGCAGGCTGCGCCGTACCGGCGGATGCACCTGCGCGGGAACCTCCAGCTGGACGACGGCGGCTGGTCCAGCGGCGGGCTCTTAGCCGACACCCGGATCGACGGGCAGGTCCGCTCGGGCACGCAGCAGCAGTGGCTGACCCGCAACACCGAGATGGGCAGCTGGACGGGCTCCAATTGGAACATGGTCTTCGTCGGGGCCACCAACGCCCCCTCCGGGAACTTCCCCAACCCGCCGTACACGCGGGTGGCCACCACCCCGGTGGTCCGGGAGAAGCCCTTCCTGTACATCGACCAGGCCGGGAACTACCAGGTCTTCGTCCCGGCCCTCCGGACCAACTCGACCGGCACCTCCTGGTCGGGCGGGAACCCCTCGGGGACCTCGCTCCCGCTCAGCCAGTTCTTCATCGTCAAACCCGGGCACACCGCGGCCAACATCAACGCCGCGCTGGCCGCTGGGCAGGACCTCCTGGTCACCCCGGGCGTCTACCACCTCAACGACACGATCCGGGTCACCCGGGCCAACACCGTCGTGCTCGGGCTCGGCCTGGCCAGCTTCATCCCCGACAACGGCGTCACCGCGATGACCGTCGCCGACGTGGACGGGGTGAAGATCGCCGGGATCCTCTTCGACGCGGGCACGGTCAACTCGCCGATACTCCTCCAGGTCGGCCCGGCCGGGTCCACCGCCGGGCACGCAGCCAACCCGACCTCCCTCCACGACGTGTACCTCCGCGTCGGCGGCGCGGCGGTAGGCAAGGCCAGCCAGAGCCTGGTCGTCAACAGCAACAACGTGATCGGCGACCACCTCTGGATCTGGCGCGGCGACCACGGCTCCGGCATCGGCTGGAACAGCAACACCGCAGCCAACGGGCTGACCGTGAACGGCAACGACGTCACCATGTACGGGCTGTTCGTCGAGCACTACCAGCAGTACCAGACGGTCTGGAACGGCAACGGCGGGCGGACGTACTTCTACCAGAACGAGATGCCCTACGACCCGCCCAACCAGGCCGCATGGATGAACGGCAGCACCCAGGGCTACGCGGCCTACAAGGTCGCTCCCTCCGTCACCACCCACGAGGCGTGGGGTCTGGGCAGCTACTGCTACTTCAACGTCAACCCCGGCGTGGTCGCCGCCCGCGCCTTCGAAGCGCCCAACACTCCGGGCGTACGGTTCCACAACATGGTCACCGTCTCGCTCGGCGGCGTGGGGACCATCCGCAACATCATCAACACCACCGGCGGCCCCTCCAACTCGACGACCAACGTCGCGAACCTGGTCAACTACCCCTGACCAGCGCTTAACCACCCTGCCCGCCGCCCGAGCAATCCTCGGGCGGCGTGCTCACGCGACGCCTTCACTGTCGAAGGCTAGAGTCGCGGCGACCAATCGTCGGCTTCCAGGAGTTGCTTGACGCGGCTGATGAATCCCGCCGCGTAGGCGCCGTCGAAGGCGCGATGGTCGAACGACAGCGAGAGGTCGCCGACCGGGTGAATCGTGATCACCTCTCCCGCCCCAGGGACTTCCAGCACCACCGGCGCTTCCTGATGCCATCGGTGGAAAGAATGGCCACCTGCGGCTGGTTGATGATGGGGGCGCTGATCAAGGTGCCGAACGGTCCGGGGTTGGTGATCGTGAAGGTGCCGCCGTGGCGGGCGCTGATCGGCCGGGAGCTCCACCCGGCCCAGCAATCCTGGACGGTCAATCCGGAGCGCGACGCAGTCATCGATGCAGCTTTCGACGGGAGCTCCGAAGGCTGCGGCGACTGCAGACAGGAACAGTGCGGACGTACCGGTCACCAGTAGCGGGGCAGAGGCCAGCACGCGCGTAAGGTGTTCCCCTAGACGTGCGCGCGCCCGCTGCTCGACGTGCTCAGGGCCACTAATAGCCCGGCGGGCCGGATTACCCGATACCCCGGGCCGTTCCCGCGTGCGACGAGCGGCACGACGTTGCGATTTCGGTACACGCCTACGTTACGCTGCCGCGCCAACACGGACCGGAGAATCGGCGAGCTCTGCGACGGCGCCGAGGCGGCCAGCGCCGCCGTCCGGAGACCTGACCACCGGCTCCGCCCTGGATGACGCCGCGCTGGCGGCGTTCCTGGACGAGACGGCAAGCTGCTGTGAGCCCGCGGCACACATCACGGCGTGACGCGATGGGCTGGATGCAGGCCGAGAACGACGTCGCGGACGTGACCAATGGGCCGGGTCCGGTCGAAGGAGTGAGCATCTGACACAAGCTTCTCTGAACCAGACCATCGCTCTGGCTTGCCGGAGTCGCCTCGGACCGCTGCTTCGCGCTCGGCTCTTGCTGCCGTGAGTGAGGCTCTTGACCCTCACGTGGCGTCAGGCTGCATAGTCGGTGGCGTGGAGGATCACTGGACCGTGGGACACGTGGCCGAGCTGGCCGGCGTGAGTGTCCGCACGCTGCATCACTATGACGAGATCAGGCTCGTTCAGCCGTCGGCGCGGACCGCGGCCGGGTACCGGGCCTATTCGGCGGGCGACGTGGAGCGGCTGCGGGAGGTGCTGGCCTATCGGCGGTTGGGCTTCGGGCTGCGGGAGGTTACGGAACTGGTCGGCGACCCGTCCACCGACGCGGTCGCGCACCTGCGCCGACTGCGCGGCCTGCTGCTGGAGCGGCGTGATCGCGCTGACGCCATGGTGGCGGCCATCGACAGGGAACTTGAGGTACGGGCGAAGGGACTTAAGGTGACACCGGAGGAGCAACTGGAGATGCTCGGTGCACGGCTGTACAACGCGATCGGCGGCGCTTACACCGCGACACGACGTACTGAGCCGCGGATCGCCGCGCAGATCTGGGACGCGCTCGGGGACGCGCAGACGGTGCTGAACGTCGGGGCCGGCACCGGCTCCTACGAGCCTGCTGATCGCGACGTGACCGCGGTGGAGCCATCGGCGGTCATGCGGGGGCAGCGGCCTGCCGGCTCGGCGCCGTGCGTGGCCGCCGCCGCGGAGAGCCTGCCGTTCGAGGACCAGTCCTTCCACGTCGCGATGGCCGTCTCCACCGTTCACCACTGGGGGGACCCGATAGCGGGGCTGCGCGAGATGCGGCGCGTGGCCCGCCGCGTGGTGGTGCTCACGTTCGACACCGACGAGCCCGGATGGCAGGACCGGTTCTGGCTTACCCGCGACTACCTGCCCGAGTTCGCCGCCGTCCTCGCGGAATTTCCCTCGCTTGCTGGGATGGCCGACGCGATCGGCGCCCGCGCTGAGCCGGTGCCCATCCCGTGGGACTGCGCTGATGGCCTGTTCGAGGCGTACTGGCGCCGACCGGGGGCGTATCTGGAGGATCACGTGCGCCGTGCGATGTCGGTGTGGGCGAGGGTCGGGCCGGAGGCCGAGCAGCGGGCGGTGCGAAGCCTCAGCGACGACCTCGACTCCGGCCGGTGGGCCGAGCGCAACAGCGACCTCGCCGACCTCGACGCGGCAGATCTCGGCCTCCGCCTGCTCATAACTTGAACCGCGTCGCAGCGTCAGCGTCATGGCGGCTCCTGGACGGCCCGCCGGTCATGTGCGGCGCAGGGCATCAATGCGATTCGGCCCTTGAGCAGCAACCGACCGGCCAGTGACGTTAGCGAGCCGTCGGGGCTGGGGTTATCGCCACTGCCGGTTCGGATGCGGGTGGTCGCGGCCCTGATGTGGCAGGGGAACGAGAAGAGACACTGGGGAACTTGGGCGGGCCACATCGTGGAAGTTGCTGATCCGGCAACAGGATTTAGGCGACTGACCAGGTCAGCGGGATGATCGGTGGTAGCGCCCGCAGAGCAAAAGGGGACGCGGAGCGGGGGACAAGAGCACTGCCGCTGGCAGAAGCGGGCACGCCATCTGGAGGAGACTCATGTCGCAGCACGTCGCAGAGATCACGCATCGTTCGGTGTCCGTGCCGGGCGGCCGGATTCATGCCGCGGAGCAGGGGAGCGGACCGCTGGTGCTGCTCGTCCACGGCTTCCCCGAGTCCTGGTACTCCTGGCGCCGTCAGCTCCCGGCGCTGGCGCAGGCCGGTTACCGGGCGGTCGCGCTCGACGTCCGCGGCTACGGCCGATCCTCCAAGCCGGCCGCGGAGGACAGCTATCGGATGCTCGCTCTGGTGGAGGACAACGTCGCGCTGGTGCGCGCCCTGGGCGAGGAGTCCGCAGTGATCATCGGCCACGACTGGGGCTCGAACATCGCGGCCACGTCCGCCCTGCTGCACCCCGAGGTCTTCCGCGCGGTGGGGCTGCTGAGTGTGCCCTACGCGCCGCCCGGTGGCCCCCGCCCCACCGACATCTTCGCTCAGATGGGCGGTGACCAGGAGTTCTACGTCTCCTATTTCCAGGAGCCGGGCCGCGCCGAGGCCGAGATGGAACCCGACGTGCGGGGCTGGCTCGCGGGCTTTTACACGGCGCTGTCCGCCGAGACCATGCCCGGACCCGATGCCCCCGACCCGCACTTCGTCAGCCCCGGCGCAACGCTGCGCGACCGGTTCCCCAGCGGCCGGCTGCCTTCCTGGCTCGCCGAGGACGACTTGGAGGTGTACGCCGGAGAGTTCGAACGCACCGGCATGACCGGCGCGCTCAACCGCTACCGCAACATGGACCGCGACTGGAAGGACCTCTCCGACTTCAACGGCGCCCCCATCAAGCAGCCCTCCCTGTTCATCGGCGGCAGCCTGGACGCCTCCACGACCTGGATGGCCGACGCGATCAACGCCTACCCGGCCACCCTTCCTGGGCTGGTCTCCTCCCACCTCCTGGACGGCTGCGGCCACTGGATCCAGCAGGAATGTCCCGAGGAGGTCAACCGGTTCCTGACCGAATGGCTCACGGCCCTGCCCGCCGCATAAAGGCCCCTCTGCCGCGCCCGCCCAGGCTCCCTGGCGCGACCTCTCGTTCGCTGCCACGTCAGGGCCGTCAGAGTTCAGCAGGGTGTTCTGCGCGCTGGGCGTGCGCGGCACCGGCCGTTCCATGAGCCGCCGCATCGCCCGGCACTTCGGCAGCATGGACGCCGTCCGCGCGGCCGACGCCGAGGCGATCGAAGCGGTGGAGGGCATCGGCCCGGAGAAGTCACCGGTGGTGGTGGCCGAGCTGGTCGAGCTCGCCCCGCTGATCGAGAAGCTGGTGGCGGCCGGGGTCACCATGACCGAGCCCGGCTGGAGGCCACCCGCCGCCCCCGACACCGGCGTCGACCCCGATGCGCGGACGGCCCCGGAGGCGGGTGGCACCTCCGAGCTGCCGCTGGCCGGGATGCCCGTGGTGGTCACCGGCTCGATGAGCGGGGCGTTGGAGGCGTTGACCCGCAACCAGATGAACGAGCTGATCGAACGCGCCGGAGGCAGATCCTCCTCCGGTGTCTCGGCGAAGATGTCGCTGCTGGTGGCCGGGGAGAAGGCGGGCTCCAAGCGGGCCAAGGCCGAGGGCCTGGGCGTGCGGATCGTCGGCCCGTTCATCTGATCGACGAGCTCGGAGCAACTGCTTAGCATTCTCTTCGCAGAGGCCTACGCGGGAAGAGAGTCATCATCACGTACTCGTCGATCATGGGGAACGAGTCGGTCACTGTGAAGTCGCAATGATGGAGGCGGCATGATCTCGGTCTGGCGCACGATCTTCCTGGTCGGCTGCGTCCTGACCACGTTCGCCACGGGCATGTCGTGGATGGCGTTGCCCCAGCGGGCGCCGGGCGCTTTTCCGATCTTCGTGATCGGTGTGGTCTCATGATCGTCGGCGCGCTCAGGCAGCTCATCGCCAAGAAGGAAGGCGAGAACGATCACGGGCGCGACGTGGACCGAACCGGACGATGACGGCGGTGGCCGGCTCGGTGAGACCATTCGGAGTCCTGGGATGATCACCGTGATCGGTCCTGCCGGCCGATCCACTCCGCGATGCGGTGCAGCAGGATGGTGGCGATGGGAAGCGGGGTGGCCGACAGTACGGTGGCGTGGAAGGCGTGGGGCATGCCGTCGTAGATGTCGAGACAGACGTTTCCTCCGGCGGCGGAGACGGCTTCGGCGAAGCGCCGCGCGTCGTCGAGCATCACCTCTTTCGAGCCCACCGCGAGCAGCAACGGCGGCAGCCCGCCGAGCTCGCCGTGGAGGGGAGACTGAGGTGCTCGGTCCGGCTGTGCCCCGGCCAGATACTGGGTGCGGACATGGTCGAGTACGGCCCGGTTGACGAAGTCCTGGCCGTCGTTTGCGTCGATGGACGGGCTGGACAGGGTGAGGTCGGTCTGCGGGGAAATGGCCACCGCCGCCGCGGGGAGGGGATCGCCCGCCTGCTTGAGCACGAGCAGCGCCGACAGCAGCAACGTGCCCCCGGCGGACTCACCCGCCAGGATGATCCGTGAGGCGGGCACGTCCTGGTCCAGCAGGCTTCGATAGGCGGCCACCATGTCGTCGAGCGCGGCAGGATACGGGTGGGCGGGGGCGAGACGGTAGTCCACCGCCAGGACAGGGCGGCCGGTCGCTCGGGACAAGCGATAAGCCATGACCTGTTCCAGGTGAGGGTTTTTGTATTCGAATCCGCCCCCGTGGACGTAGATCGTGACCCCCGCCTCGATCGCCGTCTGGCGGGGAGCGGTGACCCATTCACCGGGAATGCCGCCGGTGTGCGGCAGGGCGGGCGTGAGGTCGGCGTCGGCGGGCAGGACGGGGGGACGGGACTGCAGAGTCCTGAGCTCAGCCAGAGCCGCGGCGCTGTCGTCGGGCGTGGTGGGGATGTGTGTGACGTTCAAAATGTGATCCTTCCGCTGTGCGGGTGACGGGGTGTGGACCGCCATCTGCCCGGTGTGGCTGAAGCTCGTTGATGGGACAGGCCTGGTGATGAGAGCGGTCACCAGACGGCGCGTGGCACGTGCGGCCGGTCGGCCCGGGTGAAGGCACTGATGGCAGCGTGGTGGTAACCCGCTTCCTGCGGCCCGGCCGGCGCGTTCGGCAGGCGGCACGGTGCCACCGGAACGGCCGGCGCCGGCTGGTTCGGGTGGTCATCGTGTTGGGAATCGGGACTGTGCTTCCAGCTCCGCTGTGAGCCGGTCGACCTCGGCAAGGAGCGCGCCGAGGTCGGGCCCGTCGCCGGAGATCAGAACCTGCGAAGGGAATCCCCCTACGGCCCGGCGGGCGGCCCGCCGTCGACGGGGTTCAGGGCGATGACGGGAATGACCCGCCTCGTCCTGGCCTGGTAGTCGGCCCATCCGGGATCTGACTTCACCGCACGGGCGAAGAGGCGGTCCCGTTCCTCGCCTTCCAGGACGACCGCCTGCGCCTGGTAGGTGAAGACCCCGTCCTCCACGGTGACGCGCGGGTCGGCGAGGAGGTTGTGGTACCAGGCCGGATGGCTCGGCGCGCCCCCGGCGGAGGCGATGATCAGCTTGCGCGCGCCGTCCGGCAGGTAGCCGACCGGGGTGGTACGGCGCGCGCCGGTCCTGGCCCCGGTCGTCGTCAGAAGGAGTAACCGGCCTCCTTCGAAGGGGCCGCCGACCCGGCCGGCGTTGGCACGAAACTCTTCGATGATCCGCTGATTGAAGTCGTTGGGCATGCTCTGCCTACTCCAGGCGTGGGTGAAGCGCGAGGGTGCGCGGTGGAGATGAATGATGCGGTACGGGGGGTACGAAGCCGCCGCACGCCGGCTCGGCCGCGGACATGGAGCCTCGATGAGTACGCGGGGCAGTGGGCCGCCGGCCGGTCACCGGCCCGTCGGATTCGAGAAGAGCTCACCTGCGAAAGCGGTGCTCAGCACCACCGGATGCGGGAACGGCGCGCGGGCGCGATGCGGTTAGGCGCAGCCTGTGAAGTGAGAGGTCACGACATCATCCCTTGTTACGGCGCCTCCATGCCACCGCCGTCCTCCAGGTCGGCGACACGCGACGTGGATCATTACAAGCCCTCACGGTGAACGCTGTCAAGGCGTGGATTCGAGACCCGGGGTGGCATACTCGGCGGCATGCCACGCCCCTTCCAGCAGGTCGACGTCTTCACCACCACTCCATACCGGGGTAATCCGGTCGCCGTCGTGCTCGACGCGAGAGGGCTGACCACCGAGGAGATGCTGGAGTTCGCGCGCTGGACGAACCTGTCGGAGACCACCTTCGTGCTGCCGCCGAGCGCGCCCGGCGCGGACTACCGGGTGCGGATCTTCACGCCGGGCTCGGAGCTGCCCTTCGCCGGGCACCCGACGCTGGGCACCTGCCACGCCTGGCTGGCGGCGGGCGGGACGCCGGGCGGGGCCGACGTGATCGTCCAGCAGTGCGGGGCGGGGCTGGTGCCGGTGCGCCGGACCGGATACGGGCTGGCCTTCGCCGCGCCGCCGCTGCTCCGCTCGGGGCCGGTCGAGGAACCGGTGGTGGAGCGCGTCGCGCGGATGCTGGGCATCGGCCGCGCCGAGATCCTGGACGCCGAGTGGGCGGACAACGGGCCCGGCTGGGTGGCCGTCCTGCTGGCGAGCGCGGATGAGGTGCTCGCGCTGCGGCCAGGGTTCGTGGATCTCGACGTGGGCGTGGTCGGCCCGTATCCCGAAGGGTCCCCGGAGGCGTTCGAGGTGCGGGCGTTCTTCCCCAAGGACGGCGCCACGGCCGAGGACCCGGTGACCGGGAGCCTGAACGCCTCGCTCGCGCAGTGGCTGCTCCGCACCGGCCGCGCCGAGGCACCGTATGTGGCGAGTCAGGGGACGGTCCTCGGGCGTGCCGGGCGCGCCCACATCTCCCGGGACGCCGACGGGACGATCTGGGTCGGCGGCGGCACGATCACCTGCGTCACAGGCGAGGTCAAACTGTAGACGTGCCGTGCCTGATCGCCTGCGAAGGCGCCCGTCGTACGAGAACCACGGGGTCGCCGCGGGGGCGAGGGCCGTGCGCCGCCTGCCCGCCTCTCGGCGGCCGCTCAGCCGAAGTACTCCGCCACGATCCTGGTGTGCAGCGGGAACGCCAGCTCCCTCGGCCCGTCGATCAGCAGCCACTCCGTCGTCTCGGCCGTGGGCGTGACCGGCGGGAGGGTGGCCGAGCGGGTCCTCGGCCCCAGAGCGAAGATCAGCACGGTGCCGTCGGGGGCGCTGAGCACGTCGAGGAGGCGCACCTCGTCCGCGTCGACGACGATCCCCGTCTCCTCCCGGAGCTCCCGGACGGCCGCCTGCTGCCAGGACTCGCCCATGTCGACGAAGCCGCCGGGCAGGGCGAGCCCACCCCGGTGCGGTTCGATGTCACGGCGGATCACCAGCAGGCCGTCGTCGACCGGCAGCACCATCACCGCGACCGGCAACGGGTTGAGGTAGGAGATGTTCCGGCAGCCGGCGCAGGTGCGCGGCCAGTCCTGGCCGGGGGCGAAGGCCGCACCGCAGAAGGAGCAGTGCGAGTTCCTGATCGTCACGATCGTGAGACTAGACCAGCATCCCGTACGGGGTCGATGGCCGGTAACGGTGACCAGACGTGGCAGAGGCCGTCGATGGCGGCGCGGAGGTGGCCATGGCACGGCGGGTTCGTGACCGGGGAGAGCCGGTGGTGCGCGGCTTACGCGCCCCAGGACCGCGCGGTCAGGGAACGCGTGTCCTTGGTGCTGTGACCGGGAACGTTCACCGGGGTGTGGTCTGCCGAAATCCGTTTTGTGCCGTATGGGAGAGGCCCTACTGTGGCGGGGTGGCGACTCGGATGATCATTATCAATGGTGGTTCCAGCTCGGGGAAGTCCGGGATCGTACGGTGCCTGCAGGCCGTTCTTCCAGATCCGTGGCTGGCGTTCGGCGTCGATTCATTCGTCGACGCGATGCCCGCGAGGATGCAGGCGTCGGACGCGGGGATCGAGATCGCGGCGGACGGCGGGGTGAGCATCGGGGCGGACTTCCGGGCGCTGGAGGCAGCCTGGATGGAGGGTGTCGTGGCCATGGCCCGTGCCGGCGCCAGGGTTATCATCGATGACGTCTTTCTCGGCGGAGCCTCGTCCCAGCAGCGGTGGCAGAAGGCTCTGAGCGAGCTGGACGTGCTGTGGGTTGGTGTGAGGTGTGAGAGTACGGTCGCCGCAGGCCGCGAGGTCGCACGTGGAGATCGGGTCCAGGGTATGGCTGCGTCGCAAGCGGATGTGGTTCACGACGGTGTGATTTATGACCTGGAGGTGGACACGACGCATACCGAGTCCCTGGTGTGCGCGCGGACCATCGCCGCCTGTGTCAGCTGATCGACGGATCAACTCCCGGCCGCCCGGTGTTTAGCAACGGGCAGCTCAAGCTGCGGCGGTGCTGGGTAGGCCTCCCCACCGGATGCCTTCCTCGCTGCGGATGTGGGCGCGTTCGCGGCGCTGGGCGGCGAGGACGTCGGGGTGGTGGGTGTAGGCGTTGCGTCAGTACAGGTAGAGGCGCGGGTCTGCACGGTGTGGTTGGGGTGGGTGGCCGGCAGCCGGGCCGGCCGGCTCTGCGTGGCCCGGCAGGTCCCGGCGACAGGCCGGATGCCCAGCGGGCCGAACTCGTCGAAGGCGAAGGTGCGGTCCGGGCGCTCGTTGACCGCGTACTCGATCCGCTCCGGCTTGGCCTCGAAGTCCGGTTCCAGAAGATCAAGACCTGGCGCGGCCTGGCTACCCGCTACGACAAAACCTCGGAAAGCTCCGAGGCCGGACTGCACCTCCGAGGCTCGGTCATGTGGCTGAAGCTCCTCACCTCAACCACATGATCCGAACCTCGAACAGCTCCTCTAGGGCGCGGGTCTACGGGACGGTGCTGGTCAGGAGATTGCTCGACGGGATCAGCGGTTGGGCGTTCGTCTGGCCGCTGGCGTCGACACCGTTGCCGTGTGCCGCGGCGGCTGCTGTGTCCTGGTGGAGCGGGCCGCTGTTACGCCGACTGGTGACTGCCGGCATCTGTGGCCAAGGGAAGGCCCCGGGGGAGCTGTTCGGGTCCGGGGCGTCGTCGGGAATCTGATCAGCGGATATTGCTTGACGCGGGCGGTGAAGGTGGGCGTCGATACCACCCGTCCCGGCCAGCCGGTGTTCCCATGTTCCCGTGTTCCGTTGTGCCCGCGTGCGCATCGCGGGGCGGCGTGGGGCCGCCGGTCCGGCCGGGCCACGGCAACGACATCACGCTCCAGATGATGGCGACTGATCGGGGGGACTCCCGGGTGGTGATCGATGTGGGCACCAGCGTTGCGCGTCAGATGCAGATACCTGATGGCGCTGCGCCAGGCGTGGGCGTTGCCGGAGACCGCGACGGCGATGGGTGCCGTCGGAACGCTGAGGACGAAGAAGCTGAGGCACGATGGCGAACGGAACCACCTACAAAACATGTTCCTGCCGGGATGAGACGACCGGCAGGAAGCTCGGCAAGACCTGTCCGAGACTTCGCCGCCCGGGAGGGAAGGAGGACTGGTGGAGCAGCACGCACGGCAGGTGGGCCTACCAGCTGGAACTGCCCGGGCATGCCGACGGGAGGCGGCGCAACCCGCTGCGGCGCAGCGGTTTCACCTCGCTGGAGGAGGTCGAGGCCGAACTGGAGCACGCCCGCGCCCTGCTGGCGTTGGATGAGGACCCGCACTTGCGCAGGAAGATCACCGAGCTGATGTTGTCCACGCTCAAGGAAACCAAGGTGCTGCCGCCGGTGGAGGAGGTCCGGCGCAAGGTCCGCACCCGCCAGGACCTCAACTCGACAGTCACGGTCGCCGAGTGGATGCGGGAGTTCCTCAACCGCAAGCGGAAGATCGACGCCACCACCCGCCGCTCGTACGAGGCGCACATCCGGCTCTACTTCACCCCGTATCTGGGGCATATCAGGCTGGATCGGCTGCGGGTCTCCGACATCGCGGGTATGTTCGATGCGATCGAGGAGTTCAACGACGTCATCGCCGAGGCCCGCGCCAGCGCCGACCCCGAGCAGTGCGCAAAGGTCAAGTACCGGCGTCCGGTCGGCCCGGCCACCATTCACCGCATCCGCGCCACGCTGCGCCACGCGCTGAACATCGCGATCAAGCAGGACCGGCTGATCGACTTCAACCCGGCCGCCGTCGTCGAACTGCCCGACGCCGAACGGCCCAAAGCCCTGGTGTGGACCGACGAGCGCGTCGCTCAGTACACCAGGGACCTGCGGCGGCGGCTGGCCGTCGAGCGGGAGCGACGCGGCGATCGCGTCAACCTCATCAGTGTCTACATTTCCACGCCCCGGCCTTCGCCGGTCATGGTGTGGACTCCGGCGCACACCTCGGCCTTCTTGACCCACGCCGGTACCCACCGTCTGTATGCGCTGTATCGGCTGATCGCCCTGCGAGGGCTACGGCGCGGGGAGGCGGCCGGGCTGCGCTGGAAGGACGTCGACTTGGCCGCGGGGACTGCGGGGGTGCACTGGCAGATCACCCAGCTCGGCTGGGAGCCGGTCCAGGGCAGGCCCAAGACCGACGCCAGCGACCGCGTCATCGCCCTGGACGACGAAACGATCACCATCCTGCGCGGGCACCGCGCACGCCAAGCAGCCGAGCAACTCGCCGCGGGCGAGGCATGGACCGACAGCGGATTCGTCTTCACCGACGAGATCGGCCGACCGCTGCACCCGCAGCACGTCAGCGACCAGTTCTACCTGCTCGCCTACGCGGGCGAACTGCCGCCGGTACGGCTGCACGACCTACGCCACGGCGCCGCCTCGCTCATGCTCGCCGCCGGAGTCGACCTCAAGGTGGTCCAGGAAACCCTCGGCCACGTCTCCTCCACGTTCACCCGCGACACCTACGCCAGCGTCTATCCCGAGGTCGCCCGCGCCGCCGCCGAATCCACCGCCGCCCTCATCACCACCGGACCGGGCAGCACACAGCAAGCCCGCCTGATCAACCTCCCGGCCAGGACAGCCGACACCACCACCTGAACCACCCGAGACCAGGGGCAGGCCCGCTGACCTCCAGCGGGCCTGCCCCCTTTGTCGTCACGGTACTTTGCCCGCACGGGAACAGGCCCGGCCAGCGTGGGAGCAGGGGCGACCAGTGTCAGCGGACGCGAAATACTCCCCACTCGCCTTATGCGAGTCGGGGCGGCCACCGCATCGTAGGTAACCGGCCCGACCTGCAAAAGCCCGACTCGGCCAGTGAGTCGGCCTCAGCCGCCACATCGGCCGCAACCAAAAAACGCCGCACCGGCCGAGACAGCGACCTTCCCAAAGCTCACCGAACATGACCAGCGAAAGCAACACCCCACGAGGCTCACGCCCCTCAGCTCGGGGTCCGGTCCCGCCTCACCAACCAAGACAGGACCACCACCCCGTCAACCACGCTCCGCCCGATCAACACCCATCTCCATGCCAGATGTCAAGCCCAGACGATCGACCGGCCTGTGACCCGGCCTGGTCTTTCGCACCGCCTCGCGAACCGCGCTGGACATGAGCAGGCGATCTCTAGCCAGGCTCGTCGTCGGTTCTCGGCGTGGCGCTGTGCGTGGTGGCCGCCGTGACGTACGCGATCGCGGTCGTCGCCCAGAAGCCCGCGCTCGCGCACGCCTCCGCGCTGCAGGTGACCACGTTCGGGTGCGTGATCGGGGCGGTGGTCTGCCTGCCGTTCGCCGGTCAGCTGATCGAGCAGGCCGGCACCGCGCCGCTGTCGGCTACCCTCAACCTGCTCTACCTGGGCGTCTTCCCGACCGCGCTGGCCAGGACCACCGCGGGCAAGCTGGGCGCCACCACCTACCTGGTGCCCGCGATGGTCGTGCTGATGGCCTGGGTGGTTCTCGGCGAGGTGCCCGGCTGGCTCACCCTGGCCGGTGGCATGCTCTGCCTGGTGGGCGTCGCGGTCGCCCGCAGGCAACCGTCATAGCAGCTTGTCCAGCGTGATCGGCAGGTCCCGGATCCGCTTGCCGGTGGCGTGGAACACGGCGTTGGCGATCGCGCCCGCCACGCCGGTGACGCTGACCTCGCCCACGCCGATCAGGCCGAGCGGCATGGTCGGATCCGGATCGTCCAGGTAACGCACCTCGATCTCGGGGATGTCCGCGTGCACCGGCACGTGGTACTCGGAGAGGCTGGCGTTCATGATCCGCCCGTTCCGTGGATCGACCAGGGTCTCCTCGGCCAGCGCCATGCCGATGCCCATCACAATGCCGCCGCGCAGCTGGCTGGCCGTGGTCTTGGCGTTGATCACCGTGCCGACGTCGAAGACGCCGAGCCAGCGCGAGACCCGCACCTCGCCGGTGTCGGAGTCCACCCGCACCTCGCAGAACTGCGCGCCGCAGGCGGCCTTCACCCAGCGCCGCTGGTCCATCATGAACTTGGACATGAACCTGACCTGGCCGGTCACCTGGCCGATCCGGGTCTCCGAGCCGACCTGGGCTTCGATCGAGGCGCGGTCGGCGCGGCGCAGGATGTCCTGGTAGCTCTCGCCCCGGGTGTTCTGGTAGAGGCCGCCGTCCCTGGCCACCACGTCCGCCCTGCGCCAGCCGCGCAGCGGTGAGCCTGGCGTCTTCCTGGCCACCGTGAACACGGCGTTGGTGAGCTTCTCGCAGGCGGCGAGCAGGCCGGCGGTCACGCTCGCGGTCTGGGCGGACCCACCGGCGCCCGGCCCTGTCGGCAGGTCCGTGTCGCCGTACTCGACCTTGACGGCGCTCAGCGGCACGCCCAGGGCGTCGGCCGCGACCTGGGAGAAGGCGGTCGCCGAGCCCATGCCCATCTCCTGGAAGCCGCAGCGGACCAGGACGGTTCCGTCGTCCGACAGGCGCACGGTGACGTTGGCCGAGAACTGGACGGCCGGATGGTAGGCGGCGGCGACGCCCATCCCGACCAGCCACTTGCCGTCTCGCATCGAGCCGGGCTCCGGCGTGCGCTCCGCCCAGCCGAACTCCTTGGCGCCCCGCTCGAAGCAGTCGAGCAGCATGCGGTGGGAGAACGCCTTGCCGTCCACCGGGTTGCGGGCGGGCTCGTTGCGGGCGCGCAGCTCGATCGGGTCCATGCCCAGCCGGTACGCGAGCTCGTCCACCGTGGCTTCGAGCGCGAACGAGCCGATCGCCTCGCCGGGCGCACGCATGATCGTGTTGGTGAGCGCGTCCAGCTGGACCAGGTTCTGCTGGACCTGGATGTTGGTGGCGTCGTACATGTGGCGGGACACCGAGGTCACCCCCTCGAGCCAGCCGCCGATCTTGCCGACCTGGCTGACGCTGGTGTGGATGAGCGCGGTCATCGAGCCGTCGGCGTCCGCGCCGATCGCCACCCGCTGGATCGACGGCGTGCGCCCGCCGACCGTGCGGTAGACGCCCTCCCTGGTCAGCATCATCCTGACAGGCCGTCCCGTCACCTTCGCGGCGAGCACGGTGAGCACCGTGCCCGGCCACACCAGCGACTTGCCGCCGAAGGCCCCGCCCACGAACGGGGAGATCACCCGGATGTCCTTCTTGGGCACGTCGAACCGGGCCGCCAGATGGTCGCGCAGCCAGGTGATGTTCTGAGTGCCTTCGTGGAGGATCAGGCGGTCTTTGTCCCAGAACGCGGTGGTGGAGTGGGGTTCGATCGCGTTGTGGTTGACCGCGGGCGTGGTGTAGCGCAGGTCGAGCGAGAACGGCGCGGCCGCCAGGGCCGCATCGGGATCGCCCTTCTTGGCCGCGCCCGACGCGACCAAGGTGCTCTTCTGCGGCGTCGCGTTGCCTTCCTCGGCCGCGAAGTCCACCGTGGCGGGGAGTTCGGCGTACTCCACCTCGACCAGGTGCGCGGCCTCGCGGGCCGCGTCCAGCGTCTCCGCCACGACCACCGCGACCGGCTGGCCGTTCCAGTGCACCTCGTCGGTGTTCAGGTAGTTGACCGTGGTGCCGATGATGAGCGTGCTGAGATCCATCGGGGTCGGCTTGGGCGGGGGTTTCATCAAGGGCGCGTTGCGGTGGGTGATCACTGCCAGCACGCCCGGCATCTTCCGCGCCGTCTCCGTGTCGATCTGGGTGATCCGGCCGCGCGTGATCGTCGCATGGACAAGAGCGGCATAAGCCAGATCAGGGTACGGATACTCCGCCGAATACCGGGCCGCCCCCGTGGTCTTGACGGCGCCGTCGAGCCGGTCGACCGGCTGTCCCACATACCTCATGCCGCGCTCCCCTCCACCTGCAGCTGCCGCAGCGTCGCCGTGATCGCCCGCCTGGCCAATTCGATCTTGAACGCGTTCTGCGACTGCGCGACGGCGCCCGCCAGTTCGGCGTCGGCGGCCAGCAGGAACCGCTCCTCCGTCGCCGGCGCGCCCATCAGCGTGCGCTCGGCCTCATGGGCCCGCCACGGCCGCGCGGCGACCCCGCCGAGCGCCAGCCGCGCCTCGGTGATCACGCCGTCCCGCACCTCGATCGCGGCGGCCACGCTCACCAGCGCGAACGCGTACGACGCGCGGTCCCGCACCTTCCGGTACCGGGAGCGTGCCGCCATCGGCAGGTCGGGCAGCTCGATCGCGGTGATCAGCTCGTCGGCCGCGATGGCGGTCTCGTGCTGCGGCGAGTCCCCGGGCAGCATGTGGAAGCCGACCAGCGGCAGCCGCCGGGTGCCGCGCACGCTCTCCAGCTCGATCGTCGCGTCCAGCGCCGCCAGCGCCACGCACATGTCCGACGGATGGGTGGCCACGCAGCTGCCGGACGCGCCGAAGATGGCCGCGTTCCGGTTGAACCCGCCGATCGCGTCGCAGCCCGCACCCGGTTCGCGCTTGTTGCAGCGCGCGGCCAGATCCGCGAAATACGGGCAGCGGGTGCGTTGCAGGATATTTCCCCCGACCGTGGCCATGTTCCTGAGCTGGCCGGACGCGCCGGTGAGTATCGCCTGGGCGAGCATGGGGTAGCGCGTCCTGATCAGCCGATGCGCGGCCAGCCGGCTGTTGCGGACCAGCGCCCCGATCCTGACCCCGCCGTCCGGGAGCTCCTCGATCTGGTCCAGCGGCAGCCGGGTGATGTCGATCACGGTGTCCGGGCGTTCGATGTTCTGCCGCATCAGGTCCACCAGGTTGGTGCCGCCGCCGAGGAGCTTGGCGCCGGGCTCGGTGATCGCGCGGACGGCGGTGGGTACGTCCTCAGCGCTCAGGTAGGCGAAGTCCTTCATCGGCTGTGCTCCTGGATCGCGGCCACGATGCCGTTGTAAGCGCCGCATCGGCACAGGTTCCCGCTCATGCGTTCCCTGATCTCCTCGGCGGTCAGTTCGATCTCGGTGGCGGCCAGGTGCCCGGTCACCGCGCTGGGCGCGCCCGCCGCGTGCTCGGTCAGCATGCCGAGGGCCGAGCAGATCTGGCCGGGCGTGCAGTAGCCGCACTGGAAGCCGTCGTGGTGGATGAACGACTGCTGGATCGGATGCTCGATGCCCTCGATGGTGGTGATGTCGCGGTCGGCGTACTGGACGGCCAGCGCCAGGCATGAGCTGATCCGTTCGCCGTCCACCAGCACCGTGCACGCCCCGCAGGCACCCTGGTCGCAGCCTTTCTTCGTGCCGGTCAGCCCGAGATGCTCACGCAGCGCGTCCAACAGGCTCACCCGCGGCTCGATGTCGAGCTTCTCCATCGTCCCGTTCACCCGTATATGTACGTCGACCACGACGCCCCTCCGATTTCGGAATCCCTTGGCCGCAAGCTAACAGAACACCGCATCTCTTAACAAGCCGCAAAAGAACACCGTTCTCTTAGAGCGCGTTTGGCTCATAAGTAGGGTGTTTTGTGCTTGTTTCTGCAAGCAGCGGAGAGTGCAGGGAGTGAAACGTCTGGGGAAGTCGGTACCCATAGTGACATCTGGTGTGGATGCGACAGTGATCTACGGCTTTTCTCCTGTCTGGTTCCAAGATGATCCGTCGTGGGTTTTTTGTGGCTGGCGGTGGCGCTGTAGTTCGCTGTCGTGACCTGCAGGTCTCTGGGCTCGACGATCTGGTTGGCGATAGACCACTGCCATGGCTGGACCGCCCCCTTATCCCAGCGATCTGTCCGATGCCCGCTGGCAGCTGATCGAACCCGTCCTGACCGCCTGGCGCGCCCGCCGCCAGGCCAGCGCCCCGGGCTTCGGACGGCCCGCCGAGCACGATCTGCGTACCATCATGAACGCGATCATGTACGTGGACCGCACCGGCATCCCCTGGCGCTACCTGCCGCGCGACTACCCGCCTTGGGCCACGGTGTACTGGTACTTCGCCGCCTGGCGCGACGAGGGGGTGTTCACCGAGCTGAACGGGTTGCTACGCCGCCAGGTGCGCCAGGCCGAAGGACGCAACCCCGAAGCATCGGCGTGCGTGATCGACGCGCAAAGCGTCAAGACCTCCACCAACGTTCCTGCCACCGGCCAGGGCACAGACGCGGCCAAGAAGATCGTCGGCCGCAAACGCAGCATCGCCACCGACACGCTCGGCTTACTGCTCGCCGTCTTGGTCACCGCCGCCGGCGTGCAGGACTCAGCCGCCGGCATACCCCTGCTCAACCAGCTCGCCACCGGCCATCCCACCGTCAGCAAGGCCTGGATCGATGGCGGCTACCGCACGCACTTCATCGACCATGCCGCCACCCTCGGCATCGATGCCCAGGTCGTGCCCCGAGCCCCCGCCACTCGCGGGTTCATCGTCCTGCCTCGCCGGTGGGTCGTCGAGCGCACCTTCGGCTGGCTCATGCACCACCG
>NZ_JBEXGU010000155.1:0-21571 GCF_040607515.1 Streptosporangium sp. NPDC005286
GGTACCGGCGGGCGATGGCGCAGTTGCTGGGGGCGACGGAGGTCGATGAGCTGATCTCGCATTCGCTGTTCTCGGTGGAGGGCGGGCAGGCGGCGGCGGCGCAGCTGCTGGCGCGCGGCTGTACGGGGATCGTGTGCGCGTCGGATCTGATGGCGCTGGGGGCGATCCGGGCCTGCCGTGACCGGGGGCTCTCGGTGCCGGGGGAGGTGTCGGTGGTGGGGTTCGACGACTCGCCGCTGATCGCGTTCACCGACCCGCCGCTGACCACCGTGCGCAAACCCATCGGCGCCATGGCCTCGGCGGCGGTGGCCACCCTCCTGGAGGAGATCAACGGGGTCCGCGCCAAGCACGTCGAGCTGATGTTCCAGCCCGAGCTCGTCGTGCGCCGCTCGACCGGTTCAGGCCCGCTGGTCAACCGCTAGGCACGCTTGCCGTGAAAGGTCCGAGATGAACAGCGGTCACGACGTCGTCGTCATCGGCGGCACCGGGGTCGACACCACCGCCTACGTGCCCTCGCTGCCCCTGCCGTACGCCGACACCTACGCGGTCCCTCCGGTGGTGGACCGGATCGGCAACACCGGCAGCGGGGTCGCCCTCGGCTGTCACGCGCTCGGGTTGAGGGTCAGGCTGGTCGACCTGATCGGCGACGATCCGCAGGGCCGCTTCATCCGGGCCCATTTCGAGGCCAGGGGTGTGGAGGCCGGCTGGGCGCTCGCCCCGCAGGGGACCCGGCGCAGCATCCTGCTCGTCGGCCCCGACGGGCGGCGCACCTCGCTGTTCGACCCGCGCGCCGCGGCGGGCGAGCGGCTGCCCAGGGAGCTCTACCTGGACGCGGTCCGCGCGGCCCGGCACGTCCACGTGTCGATCACCGACTTCTCCCGGCACGTCTACCCCGACCTGGGCTCCGGGTCCGTCTCCACCGACCTGCACGACTGGGACGGCGAGAACGACCACCACAGAGACTTCGCCTACTCCTCCGACCTGGTCTTCCTGTCGGCCACCGCCCTCGGCCCGCGCCGCGACGAGGTCATGCGCGACATCCTGGCGCGCGGCCGGGCCAGGGCCGTGGTCTGCACCGAGGGCGCGGAGGGCTGCCACGTCCTCGACGAGAACGGCCTGCGAGGCTTCCCCGCGGCACCGCTGCCGGGGCCGGTGGCCGACAGCAACGGCGCCGGGGACGCGTTCGTCTCCGGCGTACTGTACGGCCTGCTCTCCGGGCGCTCCCTCGACGACTCCATCCCCCTCGGGGCCCTCGCCGGGGCCCACGCCTGCACGTCGGAGGGCACCCACGAGAACCCCATCAGCGAGCCGGACCTCCTCGATCGTGCCGGGTGACCCTTCTCCGACCGGGAGCTCCACGCGGGCCTGGTCGCCGCGCGGATCCCGGCGGCCGGCCTCCCCGTCGCGGCAGACGTCCGACTCGCCGGCACACCGTTCCGCGGACAGGGAAGGCTCTACGATCGACCCATGACGCTGACGGTGCTGACGGGCGCGGGGATCTCCACCGAGTCCGGGATTCCCGACTACCGAGGGCCGAACGGCGTGTGGCGTAAGGATCCCGATCACGAGAAGCTCGTCACCTACGACCACTACATGGCCGATCCGGAGATCCGGCGGCGCTCGTGGCTGATGCGCCGCGACAATCCCGCCTGGCGGGCCGAGCCGAACGCGGCACACCGCGCCCTGGCCAGCCTGCCCGACACGTGGATCATCACCCAGAACGTCGACGGCCTGCACCAGCGGGCCGGGTCGCCGCCCGAGCGGGTGCTGGAGCTGCACGGCAACATGTTCGGCGCCCTGTGCACCGCCTGCGGCGCCACCTCCACCACGCGGGAGGCGGTCGAGCGGATCCTCGCGGGCGAGAGCGACCCCGCCTGCCGCGACTGCGGTGGCATCCTCAAGACGGCCACCGTGATGTTCGGCCAGGCCCTCGACACGGCCACCCTCACCCGGGCGATCGAGGCGGCCGAGAAGTGCGAGGTGTTCGTCGCCGTCGGCACCTCGCTGCAGGTGCAGCCCGCCGCCTCCCTGGTGGGCATCGCCGTCGGAGCGGGCGCCCGGCTGGTCATCGTCAACGCCGAGCCGACCCCCTACGACCACCTGGCCGACGAGGTGATCAGCGACCCCATCGGCGTCGCGGTCCCCCGCCTCTGCTCGTCTCTCGCCTGACGGAGGGGGCCGGCGGACGACCCCCGGGCGGGGCGCCGTGTCCGGTGAACGGGAGCCGTCAGGATCGAACGGAGGAGGATGACGGCCATCCGCCGGGTACGCCCCGGGCAGGCCTCACACGGAGATGTTGACGACGCTGGTGAGGATGACCGCCGAATCCTCGGCGGCCTCAAGTGAGTGACGTCGCTGCGGGATCGGGGTGGCCTGGCCCGTGCTGACTTCGACGCTCTGCCCCTCCTCGACGATCCGTACCCGCCCGGACAGGACGTGCAGGCTCGCGGCCGGCGGGGCGTCGTGGTCACCGAGGACGGTTCCGGCGATCAGCGCGATGACCGCCTGGCGTAGCGTGCCCTCGTTGAGGTAGGTGTGGGCGCTACGGCCGTGCGCGCTCTCCCTGGCGAGGGCGAGATGTTCCTCGGCGAGAGCCAGTACGTCGATCATTGAGGTTTCCTCCCGGTCGTTCTGAGCCTGCCCTGGGTGAGGAATGCGCAGCGCCAGGCGGAGGTAAAGTCATCCGTCCCGGGTGGGGGGCCGTTCGCCGAAGCGGATGGCCCGGAGCAGGTCCGCGGCGGGACGGTCGAGGATCGTGACGCCCGTGGCCGGGGGGAGCACGCCGCCGCGGGCGCGCTCGATGAGCACCCGCCAGCGGCGGCAGTGCCGGGCGAAGGTGGTGCCCGTGACGACCCGGCCGCGCGAGAGTTGTCCCTCGCGGGCCGCGCTCGGCTCCACGTCGAGCAGGATCAGATGGATCTCGCTGCCGACCCCGCGCGCCAGCCAGGCGAAGCCGTACAGGATGTGCGGCCAGGTGCCGCGGGTGTGCGCGACGACGCCGTGCCCTCGCAGCAGGGCGCGGGCGATCCGCGCCACATGGGTGGTGTGCACGATCGGGGTGCGGGCTCGCGGGGGGATCGGGCCGAGATAGCGGGCCCACCAGTTGCGGGACTGACGGGAGTCGATGACGCGGACCTCACCGGCGCGGACCGGTTCCCTCTCGTCGCCGCGCAGCCCGTACAGCCGGTCGAGCAGGGTGCTCTTGCCCGCACCGGGGAGCCCCGCGAGGAGCACCAGCGTCCCGGCCGGATAGTGCAGCTCCTCGACGGAGGACTGGCCGGCCGATGTGGTGGCCATCGGGTGCACCTCGCAGGAAAGGGGATTCCCCCCATCATGTGTCCCGGGGCACCGCCACGGTGGAATCCGGTTCGCCGCCGATTCGGCGGGCACCGGAGGGGACTGCGCCCGAGCGGAGGAACACCGGGAAGGCGGTACCTGCGGGAGACCGTCGGTGGGCATGCTCGCTCCTCGAATGCGCTCGGTCATTCGAGGTCTCCTTCACCCGCACCTCGCGGGCAACCGTCCGGGGACGCCACAGGGCGTCCGTACTGACCGGGGCGGTTCTTGGGAAGTACTCCCCTCGTTCGTTCAAGGGTAGGGGAATCCGGGCGGTGGCGCGGTCACCGGAAGGAGACTCTCCGGTAAACGCGCGGCGCCGGCACCTTTTGGCGGTGGGGTGCCGGCGCCGCCTGCGAGGCCCAGGGCCCTCGTGCCCGTCGGCCGTCCGTCAGTAGCCGGAGTTGCCGGAACCGGAGCCGTGGGAGCTTGAATGTGAGGGCGAGGGCGCGGGGGAGGCGCCGCCGGAGGGGGAGGCCGTCGGGGTGGCGGCGCCCGCGGGCCGGATCAGGCCGAGCAGGCCGTGGGTGCCACCGTCGCTGCCGGCGCTGAACCACAGGGAGCCGGTGCCGCCGACGGCGTCCGTGCCGGGTTCCAGGTCCCACAGGCCGCCCAGGGTGATGGGCCTGCCGTCGGCGGAGCGCAGCGGGCCGAGCGGGCGGCCGTTGCGCGGGTTGTAGGCGTTGATCCGGCCGTCGCCGAAGTTGCCGACGAGCAGGGCTCCGGAGTGGGCGCCGAACCCCTTCGGGGCCGGCGTCATCGCCCAGGGCGCGTTGAGTGCCCCCCGCGCGGCGAAGCGGCCGACGAACCGGCCGGAGCCGTTGAACTGGCTGATGAACCCCTTGCCCTGCCCGGCCACCGACTTGCCGGTCTCGGGGTCGCGCTTGGCGTACGCGACGAGGATGGAGCGGCCCACGACCTCCACGTTGAACGGCGCGTAGTCGTCAGGCAGGCCCGGGTCGCGGAACGCGCGACGGCTGGTCATGATCCGTTCGAAGTCGCCGTCGAAGACGTGGATCCGGTTGCCCGCGAAGTCGGCGGCCAGCAGCAGCGGCCCCCGGTTGGTCTGGGCCAGGGCCAGGCCCTTGAAGTCGGCGCCCTTCACGAACGCGCTGATGATCGCGTCATCGGGGTCGGCCTCGGCGTTCCAGCCGGTGATCGCCCCGCTGGGGCTGGCGAAGATGAACGTCGCGGGTCCCGAACCGCCGGGTCCTTTGACGACGAACTCCTCGCCCATGTTGACGACCTGCCCGGTGGGCCTGCCGCCGGGGACGCGGACCTGGGTCCTCTCCTGCTTCACGGTGCCCGCGCCGCCGGAGTAGACCGTGGCCAGGCCGCTGCCCGCGGCCGAGACCCAGAGGGTCTTGCCCATGGCCAGTCCCCACGGGTTGATCAGTGCGGGGTCGGTGACCGCCGCCCGTCCGCTGACGTCCGAGACCAGGTTGGTGACCGAGAAACGGCTCTGCGTGCGTTGCGTTCCGGCCTGCGCGTGGCCGGTCCAGGATTTCGCCTGACCGGTTCCGGCTCGGGCCTGTTTCGCTCCGTTCTGCGCCTGCTGGGTTCCGGCGGACGCCGTACCGGCGACGCCCACGACCAGAACCGTGGCGCAGATCGTGACGATGCGTACTCGCATTCATGGCTCCTCTGTGAGGGAGTGCCTTTCGCCGCGAGATACGCGCGGGGTCCGTACCCGGTTCAGCCCGTTTCCCGGTGGCCGGGACCGGCGAGGAGCCGGCCGAGCGGAAAAGGGATGGCCCATGGCCGCCGGGTAGGGCGGCCATGGGCCTGATCTCACGAGCGTCACACCGGGTCACGGCCGGCTCATGACCGCGGGCGAGCCAAGGGAGGACAGGCACGCCCGCGGAGTCCTGCCGGCGAGCTAGCGGCGGAGGGCGGCCGCCTCGGTGGCCAGCTTCTCGATCCGTGCGTAGTCACCGGTGGCGAGCGCGTCGGCGGGGGTGAGCCAGGTACCGCCCACGCAGCCCACGTTCGGCAGTGCCAGGTAGTCGGGGGCGGTCGCGAGCCTGATGCCGCCCGTCGGGCAGAACCTGATCTGCGGCAGCGGGCCGCCGAGCGCCTTCAGGTACGGCAGGCCGCCGGCGGCCTCGGCCGGGAAGAACTTCATCTCGGTCACCCCGCGCTCGGCCAGCGCCATGACCTCGGACGCGGTCGCCGCGCCGGGCAGGAACGGCACCCCGCCGGTCGCAAGGGCGTCGAGAAGTTTCGGGGTGGTTCCCGGGCTGACCAGGAAGGCGGAACCGGCCGCCACCGAGGCGGCCACGTCGGCCGGGGTGCGGACGGTGCCCGCGCCGACCACCGCCTCGGGGACCTCGGCGGCGATGCGCGCGATGGCGTCCAGGGCGGCGGCGGTGCGGAGGGTGACCTCGATGGCCGGCAGGCCGCCCGCTACCAGGGCGCGGGCCAGGGGGACCGCGGTCTCCGGGTCGTCGATCACGACCACCGGGATGACGGGGGCGATGTCGAGCAGGCTACTCACACGTACTCCAGGTTGGACAGGTGTTGGTTCAGCCACGCCGCCGCGCCGACCAGGGCGGGCTGTGGGGCCACGATCAGCGTGGTGGCGATGCCGGAAAGGTAGTCGTTCAGGGTGGGGGTGGCTTCGAAGCGGCGGCGGAAGTCGCTGGAGCGGACCCGGTCCACGATACGTGGCAGCACGCCGCCGCCCAGGTAGACCCCGCCCCGGGCACCGAGGGTCAGGGCGACGTTGCCGGCGAAGGTGCCGAGCATGGCGCAGAAGACCTCGATGGTCTGCGCGCACAGCGAGTCGTCCATCCGGGCCACGATGTCGGAGGCCGACAGCCTCGGCGCGTCCACCCCGCGGACGAGGGCGAGCCCCCGGTGCAGGCGCGACAACCCCGGCCCGGAGAGCAGGTGCTCGGCCACCACGTGCTCCATGCCGTCCGCGCGCAGCGCCCGGACGATCTCGTGGTCGCGCTCGTCGAGGAGCGGCACGGTGACGTGGCCGCCCTCCCCGGGGATCGGCACCCAGCCCTCGGCGGCGGGCACCAGGCCGCCCACGCCGAGGCCGGTTCCGGGCCCGAGCACGGCCTTGACGCCGCGCGAGGGCTCCGGGCCGCCCAGACAGACCAGGTCCTCGCCCCGCAGGTACGGCAGGGACGCGGCCAGGGCCTCGAAGTCGTTGAGCAGCCAGGCGTTCGGGATGCCCAGCTCACTCACCGACCCCGTCCACCCGGCGTTGGTGAGCCGGTAGCGGTCACCGTCCACGGGCCCTGCGATCGCGATGCACGCGGCTCCCGGCCGAACTCCGCCCGCATGGTCTGCGAGATAAGCGGCTACGGCTTCGGGAAGGCCATCGTGTTCCGCGCCCGCGAGCACGGCCACCGTATCGGGCTGACCACCGGCCTCGGTGACCAGTCCGAACCGGGCGTTGGTGCCGCCGACGTCCGCGACGAGCCAGGGAAGGCTCACATGATCTCCTTCGCGGGCCGTACGGGGGAGACGGTGTGCGCGGTCATGCCCGGCCGCCGTTCGCGACGGCCTCGGCGTGGCCGTTCAGGGGGAAGATGCCCGCGCCGCGCTCGGCCGGGCCCGCCGCGCGGCGGAAGGCGCCGAACAGCTCGCGGCCGGTGCCCACCCACTGGGCGTCGGTGAGCGGCGCGCCATGCGGGGACCGGGCGGCCAGCTCGTCGGCGGGGAGCAGCAGCTCCAGGGTGCCGGCGGCGGCGTCGAGGCGGATCGGGTCGCCGTCCAGCACCAGCGCGATGGGGCCGCCGTCGGCGGCCTCCGGCGACAGGTGGATGGCGGCGGGGACCTTGCCCGACGCGCCGGACATGCGGCCGTCGGTGACGATCGCCACCCGCTGTCCCCGGTCGAGCAGCACCGCCATCGGCGGGGTGAGCTTGTGCAGCTCGGGCATGCCGTTCGCGCTCGGTCCCTGGTATCGGATGACCGCGACGAAGTCCTGCCCGTCGAGCTCGCCCGCGTCGAAGGCGCGCAGCAGCTCCAGCTGGTCGTCGAAGACCTTGGCGGGGGCCTCGATGACCAGGTGCTCGTCCTTGACCGCGGAGACCTTGCTGACCGCGCGCCCCAGATTGCCGTTGAGCATGTGGATGCCGCCGTCGGCGGAGAACGCGTCGGAGACCGGGCGCAGCACGTCCAGGTCGGTGCTGCCCTCGGTGCGCTCCTCCCAGACCAGCTCGCCGTCCTTGAGCTCGACGGCCGAGCGATAGTGGTCCAGACCGCGCCCGGCGACGGTCAGCACGTCGCCGTGGAGCAGCCCGGCGTCCAGCAGGTCGCCGATGAGCACCTGCATGCCGCCCGCGGCCTGGAAGTGGTTCACGTCCGCCTGGCCGTTGGGGTACATGCGGGTCAGCAGCGGCACGACCTTCGACAGCGCGGCCAGGTCGTCCCAGAGGAGTTCGATGCCCGCCGCCGCGGCGATGGCGACGATGTGCATCGTGTGGTTGGTCGAGCCGCCGGTCGCCAGCAGCGCCACGCAGGCGTTGACTATCGCCTTCTCGTCGACGACCTCGCCCACCGGGGTGTACTCGTCGCCGTGCGCGGTCAGTTCCACCGCCCGCCTGCCCGCCGCCTTCGTCAGGGCCTCGCGCAGCTCGGTGCGCGGGTTGACGAAGGTCGAGCCCGGCAGGTGCAGGCCCATGACCTCGATCATGACCTGGTTGGAGTTGGCGGTGCCGTAGAAGGTGCAGGTGCCGGGGGAGTGGTAGGACTTCGCCTCGGCGTCGAGCAGCTCGTCCCTGCCGACCTTGCCCTCGGCGAACAGCTGCCGGGTGCGGGCCTTGACCTTGTTGGGCAGGCCGGAGGTCATCGGCCCGGCGGGGACGAACACCGCGGGCAGGTGGCCGAAGTGCAGCGCCCCGATCAGCAGGCCGGGAACGATCTTGTCGCAGACGCCGAGCATGAGGGAGGCGTCGAACATGTCGTGCGAGAGCGCGATCGCGGTGGCCATCGCGATGACCTCGCGGCTGTAGAGCGACAGCTCCATGCCCGCCCGGCCCTGGGTGATGCCGTCGCACATCGCGGGCACGCCGCCGGCGAACTGCGCGACGCCGCCGGCCTTCCGGACGGCCGCCTTGAGGATCGCCGGGTAGGTCTCGTAGGGCTGGTGTGCCGAGAGCATGTCGTTGTAGCTAGACACGATCGCCACACCGGGCTTGACGCCTGCCCGCAGGTCGCGCTTGTCGCCTTCTCCCACGCCGGCGAAGCCGTGGGCCAGGTTGGCGCAGCCCAGGCTCGCCCTGGCGGGACCGCGCCGGCGGGCCGCCTCGGCCTCGGAGCGCAGCCGGGCCAGGTACGCGGTACGGCTGGGGCGGCTCCGCCCGACCAGGCGGTCCGTCACTTCTTGGATCACGGGATGCATCCGGCCTCCTGCGTCACGGTCGGTTCGGTCTGTGTGCTGTTCCCGGCCGCTCAAGCCAGTCCCTCCCCGTGCCAGGTGCGGCCGCTGCGGCCGACGAGTTCGTGGGCCGAGGCGGGGCCCGCGCTGCCCGCCGGGTACGGCTCGGGGGCCGTGCCCCGCGACTCCCACTCGCTGATGATCGGATCGATCCACCGCCAGGCGGCCTCGACCTCGTCGCGCCGCATGAACAGGGTCGGGTTGCCCGCCAGGACGTCCATGAGGAGTCGCTCGTAGGCGTCGGGCACCCGGCCGGTGAAGGTCTCGGCGAAGCTGAGGCCGAGCGGGACCGGCTTGAGCGCCACCTCGCCCGCGCCGGGCTCCTTGGCCATGATGTTCAGCTGGATGCCCTCGCTCGGCTGCAGCCGCAGCACCAGCCGGTTGGGCGTGCTGCCCGGGAAGATCGAGTGGGGCACGTCCTTGAACTGCACGACGATCTCCGAGCAGCGGTACGGCATCCGCTTGCCGGTGCGCAGGTAGAACGGCACCCCCGCCCAGCGCCAGTTCTTCACCTCGGCGCGGATCGCGGCGAAGGTCTCCACCCGCCGGGAGGCCTCGGTGGGGGCGGTGCGGTCGGGCTCGTCGAGGTAGCCGGGGACCCGGGCGCCGCCGGACTCGCCCGCCGTGTACTGGCCGCGTACGGTGAAACGGTCGACCTCGCCGCCGGTGACGGCCCGCAGTGACTGGAGGACCTTGACCTTCTCGTCGCGGATCGACTCGCGGTCGTTGCGCGAGGGGGGCTCCATCGCGACCAGGCAGAGCAGCTGGAGCAGGTGGTTCTGCACCATGTCGCGGAGCGCGCCCGCGTGGTCGTAGTAGCCGCGCCGGCCAGGGGTGCCCACGGTCTCGGCGACGGTGATCTGGACGTGGTCGATCCAGAGGGAGTTCCAGATCGGCTCCAGGAACGCGTTGGCGAACCGGAGCACGAGGAGGTTCTGGACCGTCTCCTTACCCAGGTAGTGGTCGATGCGGTAGACCTGCCGCTCGTCGAAGATGGCGCCGACCTCGTCGTTGATGCGCAGCGCGCTGGTCAGGTCGCGCCCGAGGGGTTTCTCCAGCACCACTCGTGAGGCGGGGGTGACCAGACCCGCGCGGTGTGCCTCCCGGCAGAACGGGCCGAACGTCATGGGCGGGCTGGCCAGGTAGAAGACCCGGGCGCGGTGCTCGTACCCGGCGAGCAGCCCGGTGAGCCTCGCCCACCCGGTCGGGTCCTGGCCGCCGATGTCGACGCTGACGTGGTGCAGGCGGCCGAGGAAGCGCTGCCAGGTGCCCGGGTCGTCCACCGGCACCGAGTCGCGCACCTCCGCGTCCACCTTGCCGCGGAAGTCGGCGTCGTCGAGCCCGCCGCGGGACATCGCGATGACGCGGGTCGCGGGGGCGAGGAGGCCGTCGCGGTCGGAGTGGTAGAGCGCCGGGAGGAGTTTCCGCATGGAGAGGTCGCCTGTGCCACCGAAGACGATGAGGTCGGCGGGTTGCGGGGTCTCGGACATGGGGGAGCGCTCCGTGATGATCTACCGAAATTAGGGATAGATCGGACAGTAGCCATATCTTGCGCTCTACACAAGCCGAGTTTTGTCATTTGAGATGAGAAAGTGCGACGTTTTCATTTCCTAAGTAGGTGTGGTTCACTTAGCCGATGCCTCGACGTCCCGCTGCCGCGCTGGCCACCAGCGGTGAGGTGCTACGCCTCATCCGCTCCGGTGAGGCGGTCACACGCGCCGACATAGGGCGCGTCACCGGCCTGTCCAGGCCGGCCGTGTCCCTGCGCGTCACCGAGCTGCTGGAGCAGGGCCTCGTCGTGGAGGACAGCGAGGGCCCCTCCACCGGAGGCCGTCCGCCCACCCGCCTGGTCCTGAACGCCTCGGGTGGCCTCGTCCTGGTCGGCTCGCTGGGCGCGAGCCGCGCGCAGGTCGCCGTCTGTGACCTGGCGGGCGAGGTGGTGGCCCGCGCCGGACTGTCCGTGGACGTGGAGGAGGGCCCTGACGTCGTCCTCCCACTGGTCATGCAGACCTGGAGTGAACTGCTCGGCGACCGCCCGGCCTCCCTGGTCCGCGGCGTCGGCCTGGGTGTCCCGGCCACCGTCGAGTTCGCGGCCGGGCGCACCGAGAGTGCCCGGATCATGGCCAGCTGGACGGGGGTGGCCATCCCGCCGATCATCGCCGAGCGCTTCCCCGTTCCCGTCCTCCTCGACAACGACGTGAACGTCATCGCCATCGGCGAGCACCGCGCGATCTACGCGGGTGAGGCCGACGACCTGCTGTTCATCAAGGTCTCCACCCGGATCGGCTCCGGCGTCATCGCCGGCGGCGAGATCCTGCGGGGGGCGCTGGGCGCCGCCGGGGAGATCGGGCACATCCCGGTCCGCGACGGCGGGGGAGTGCTCTGCCGCTGCGGCAACATCGACTGCGTCGACTCGGTCGCCAGCGGCACCGCGATCCTGCGCGAGCTCCGTGCCCGGGGGCACGAGGTCAAGACCATGGCCGACGTGGTGAGCCTGGTCCGGGCCGGCGACGCGGAGACCATGACCGTGGTCCGCAACGCCGCCCGGATGCTCGGCGAGGTCGTCGCCAGCGCGGTCAACCTGCTCAACCCCGCGGTGGTCGTGCTCGGCGGCGACGTGGCGGAGACCTTCCAGCCGATGGTCTCAGGGGTTCGCGAGGTGATCCACCGCCGCTCGACGGCCCTGGCGACCCGTAACCTGCGCATCGAGCGCAGCCGTCTCGGCCCGGGCGCCGGGATCATCGGCTGCGCCCACATGGTCCTGGATCACATCCTCTCCCCCGAGGCCGTCGACTCCGCGGTCTGGCAGGCGGTCCGCCCCGTTCGCTCCCTGGCCTGACAGCCCTCGGCCTGACGAACCGCCCCGCCGGGCTCCGCCGCCTGGCGGTCAGGCCATCAGCGATCAGGTGCCGGCCAGGACGAGGCAGAAGTCACCGGTCGGGTCGGTGTAATGGCCGATCATTCCGAATCCGGCGGTGACCAGCTCTTGCCGCAGGCCCTCAGGGCGGAACTTGGCGCTGATCTCGGTGCGCATCTCCTCCCCGGCCACGAAGGAGACCCGCAGGCCGAGATCGGGAATCCGCACGCGCATGGCGCGGCTCGCGCGCAGCCGCATCTCGATCCACTCGTGCCGCGCGTCGTACAGCGCGACGTGCTCGAAGGCGTCCGGGTCGAAGTCGGCGCCCAGCTCCCTGTTGATCACGTGCAGGACGTTCCGGTTGAAGGCGGCGGTCACCCCGCTCACGTCGTCGTAGGCCGCGACCAGCCGGTCGGTGTCCTTGACCAGGTCCGCGCCGAGCAGGAAGGTGTCGCCGGGGCGTAGCGTGGCACGCAGCTCCTTCAGGAAGACCTCGCGTGCCGCCGGGGCGAGGTTGCCGACGGTGCCGCCGAGGAAGGCCACCAACCGCCGTCCGGTACGGGGCAGCAACGCCAGGTGCGCCTCGAAGTCGGCGCAGATCGCGCGGACGGTCAGGCCGCGGTAGCGCCAGGCGAGCCACCGCGCGGCGTCGCCCAGGGTCGCCCCGTCGACGTCCACCGGGGTGTAGACGCGCAGCGTCCCCGTCGCGGAGAGGGCGTCGAGCAGCAGCACGGTCTTCTCGCTGGTCCCCGAGCCGAGCTCGACCAGGGTGTCGGCGCCGGAGCGCGTGGCGATGTCGAGGGCGTGCCGGCGCAGGATGGCCAGCTCGCGGCGGGTGGGGTAGTACTCGGGCAACCGGGTGATCCGGGAGAACAGCTCGCTGCCGGCCTCGTCGTAGAACCACTTGGGCGGCAGCCACTTGGGCGTGGACGTCAGCCCGGTGCGGACGTCGTGTTCGAGTGCCTGGTGAAGGTGGTCGCGGCCGAGATGGTCCACCAGGTGTACGGCTGACTGGCTGACTGACACGGGGCCTCCTGGGGCTGTGGGTCACGGGTCCCGCTCGCCGGTCCGTGACCGGGGTGCTGTGCTTTCCTGTGGTCCGCCTCCTCCCTGTCGTGGTGCTGTCGCGGCCCTGTCACGGCTCTGTCACAGTGGCTGGACGCGCACGCCGTCCGCGGAGGCGAGGACCAGGGTCCGATCCGGTACGGCCTGCCAGCCGGGCCGGTCGTCCAGCGGTTCGCTCGCCACGAGCACGCCGTCGCGCGGGTGGTCCCCGAGGTGGAGGAAGAGTGTGTCGCCCCAGGCGGTCGCGGCGATCGACCGGCCGTCGCAGGCGAGCAGGTTCAGCCGGGCGTCGGGATCCTTCACCCCGGCGTGGGTGACGACCTCCATCAGGGCCTCGCCGAGCGGGTCGCCCGCGCGCCGCCGGGTGAACACCGCGGCGGCGAGCCACGCCGAGTCGCAGGAGCTCTCCGCGTCCTCGGCGAGTTCCCTGACCGCCTCCCGCGCCACGCGGCCGTTGTGGCTGAGCAGCCACGGCCCGTCGGCGAAGGGCGCGGTCGCGCTCTCCTCGATCGGCATCCCGGCGGTGGCCGACCGTACGGCGGCCAGCAGGCAGCCGGAGCGGGCGACCCGTGCGAGGTCCGTCAGGTTGGCGTCCGCCCAGATGGGGACCGTACGGCGGTAGCGGACCGGTTCGGCGCGGGAGGCGTCGTACCAGCCCATGCCGAAGCCGTCGGCGTTGACGGTGCCGTAGCGCTGCAGGCGCGGGGCGTGGGACTGCCGGAGCAGGCCGTGGCCGGGCTCGTGGATCAGCGAGGACAGCGGACGGGGAGCGCCCAGCCAGGCCGCGTGGCGGCACATCTACCGCTGCCCCGGTGAGCGCCCGGAGAAGTGCTCCGGGGATTCCCCTGGTGAGTCCTCGGGGAAGGCCGAGCGGGCACACCGGAAGCCGGAGAAGATCTGCCTGCGGGCAGGACGGTCCCAGTTCCTGAACGTGGTGCGGGCCACGGCCGGGTCGGACGCCCAGGATCCGCCGCGCAGCACCCGGTGTCGAGAGTCGAAGAACACCTCGCTGTACTCGGGGTAGGGAAAGCTGCGGAAGCCGGGATGGGGCAGGAACCACGAACCGGTCCACTCCCACACGTCCCCGATCATCTGCTCGGTGCCGTAGGCGCCCGCCCCCGCGGGGAAGGCACCGAGCGGTGCGGGCCGTGCCGCCCTGTGCCCGAGGTTCGCCGTGGCGGGCCCGGGATCGTCGTCCCCCCACGGATATCTCCGCGCCCGCCCGGCCTCGGGGTCCCAGCCGCAGGCCTTCTCCCACTCGGCCTCGGTGGGCAGCCGCCTGCCGGCCCACCGGGCGTAGGCGTCGGCCTCGTACCAGCACACGTGCTGGACGGGCTCGTCCATGGGGACGGGCTCGGTCCGGCCGAAGCGGGTGCGCCACCAGGTGCCGCCATCGGCGATCCAGAACAGCGGGGCGAAGGCGCGGCTCCGCTGCAGCCAGAGCCGGCCCTGCGGAGACCACCAGCGGGGGTCGTCGTAGCCACCGTCGGCGATGAAGTCCGTGTAGGCGCGGTTGCCGACGGGGAGCCTGTCGATCCAGTAGCCGGGCAGGTCGAGCCGGTGGGCCGGGCGCTCGTTGTCGTAGGCCCACGACAGGGTGTCGGTGCCCATCGTGAAGGGACCCGCGGGAACGAACACCTCGTCGGTACCCGAGGGCCGGCCGGGGGGCAGTTCGCCGTCGCGGACCAGGCCGGGTGCACCGGACAGCTGCAGGGTGGCGAGCATCGTCTCGTCGTGCTGGTGCTCGTGCTGGATCACCAGGCCGAAGACGAAACCGTCCCGGTGCAGGGGGTCGGGACCGTGCGGGTCGATCGCGTCCAGGACGTCCAGCACCCGGCCGCGCACGCCCTCGATGTAGCGGCGCGCCTCCATCGGTCCCAGGATGGGCAGGGCCGTGCGGTTCGCGCGCGGATGCCGGAACGCGTCGTACAGGTCGTCGATCTCCGGGCGGAGCGGGGTGATCCCGCCGGCCTGCCGCAGCACCCACAGCTCCTCGTAGTTGCCGACGTGCGCCAGGTCCCACACCAGCGGCGACATCAGCGGCGAGTGCTGCCTGACCAGCAGGTCGTCCTCGGCGTCGGTGTAGGCGGTGGACCGGCTCCGTGCGGCGGTCAGCCCGGCGGCGATCCGTTCCTTGAGGTCGCTCATCAGATACCTCCGTGCTGGAGACTCCGCTCCCCGGTCCCGGGCAGGTCCCGAGCCGGCCTTGACGAGGGCGTCAGATCCGTCCTTCCTGGGCCAGCCAGTCGGGCAGGCGCCGTTCCGGCCCGCCGGCCAGGTTCAGCAGGTCGGCGGCCGGGGAGCGGCCGGGGCTCACGTGGCGGTTGGCGAACGCGGCGACCTCGCAGACCAGGGCCGGTGTCGCTCCCAGCCTCGGCAGCGCCGCGAGGGCGGCGCGGAAACAGGCGTCGGCGGCCCTGCGCAGCAGGGGGTCGGCCAGGCCGCGGCGTGCCGCCCGCAGCCACATCCCCGCGCACGGCTCGGCCGCGGCCAGCGCCGCGTCGGCCGCGCGGTCGTCCGTCACCAGGGCGTGGGTCACCGCCGCGCACACCGGCCAGCTCGCCGGGTGCTGGGCGTCGAGGTAGCGGATCTCCAGCCAGCCGCGTGGCCGTACGGGCGGGAAGAGCGTCGTGGCGTGGTAGGTCAGGTCCGCCAGGGTCGGCGGCCGCGCGGACGCGGTCAGCCGGTCGCGGAAGGTCGAGCCGTCACGGACCGGGCGGTACCGCGCGTCTTCGGGACTCTCCGGGTTCTCCGGGTTCTCCGGGGCCTCGCGCACGGCCATGAGGCGGGCGTTGAGCAGGTACTCGGCCCAGTCGGCGGCGGGGTCGCCGCCGGCGGGGACAGCGGCCGTGCGAGTGCGGTCGAGCCGATCCCACACCGCCTGGCGGCCCGACATCCACCCGCACGGCCGGCTCCCGCTGAGCGGCGAGTTGGCGAAGGCCGCCACCAGGACGGGACCCAGCAGGTGGGCGCGCTCCCACCGGGTCGCGGGTCTGGTACCCAGGTCCAGATTGACCTGGATCGAGGCCGTCGAGCACATCATCAGCGCCCCGTACGGCATGCCGAGAAACTCCGCCATCGCCTCGTACCGGGGCAGGCGCAGCTGCCGCCACGCCGGCCGCAGCGGGTCGAGTCCCACCCCGGCCGGCACCAGGTCGGCGTCCCGCAGCGCTCCGCGCGCGGCGGCCACATCGGCGGTGAGGCGGGTGATCGCGTCGGGCAGCGAGCCCGGTGGCCCGGAGAGCTCCAGCTGGCCGCCCGGCTCGAAGGTCACCACACTCCCGCCGGGTAGCGGCGGCAGGACTTCGGCGATCCTGGTCCACGGAACCTGGCGGGCGGGAGCCGTGCGGTCGAAGACCAGGAACTCCAGCTCGACGCCCAGTTGCTCGCCGGGGGAGGCGAGAAAGCACTGTCGGGCGAAGGCCTCCACGTCCGAGGCGTTCCGGATCAGCGTGTTCTCGGTCGCCAGACCAGTCATCCCCGTCCCCTTTCAACATTTATCTGCGGATCTACAGACTTGTACGATGTTCAGGGGGTGGGCGGTGTCGGTAAGTGACGATGATGTGGCGCTCTGTTCCGGCTCCCGGGCATTGCGGTGCCATGTCCGGTGAGACGTTCGGAGAAGCGGTTAGGTGCCTAGGGGGAAAGTTCCCGTTATGGGCGATTTCGACACATTTGTCGATCCGGCCGGTCACCTGCCGCGGCGTCCGTGACCGGGCCGGAGGCCGTGTGCCGCCGGCCGCGCCGCTGTATCGCTGTGCCGCGCGGTGTCGTCAGCGGTCCCCGAATGGGTGGCCGCCGGGGAGAAGCGCCGAGACCTCCTCCGGGCCGGGCGGCTCGGGCCAGCCCGTGGCCGGTCCGGTGCCGGAAGACCGCAGGCCGGAGAGGCCGAGGACCGCGCAGGCCAGCCAGTGCTCGCCCGGCTCGTGTTCGCCGCGCAGTGTGGGGATGACCGTGCGCGGGACGATGACGTTGGTACCCGGCAGGGGGAGGACCAGCTCCCCGCTCCGGGTCCCGCGGAGGTCCTCGATCACGCACAGCCCGGCGGGGGAGTCGAGGCGGGCGTGGCCGGGGCCCTCGGCGGTGCGGTGCGCGGCGGGGTCTCGGTCGACGGCGAACGCCCCCTCGGCCGACAGCAGCCCGCGCCCCGACCGCAGGCGGTGCACCCGTACGTGCCACGGAGGACGCGGGAGTAGCCAGGTGTCGACCTCCACGTCCGGCCATGGTGTCCAGCGGGCGTGGAGCAGGCCGCCGGGTGAGGAGAAGTCCTCGGGCACCTCGCAGGGCCGCCAGTGCGTCCCGTCGTCGCTCAGCGCCAGGGTGCTGTCGAAGGCGCCCTGCTCCAGCCCCCACGAGCCGCCCGGCACGCTGAACCCGAAGGACGTCGAGTAGGCGAACTTGGCGTACTTCGCCGCGCCGTGCCGCACCCACGTGTGGTGCTGCCCCGCGCTCAGCATGACGACCTGCCGTCCCCGCTCGCACCGCATCAGCGCGA
Organism: Streptosporangium sp. NPDC005286; assembly: GCF_040607515.1. Lineage (NCBI taxonomy): Bacteria > Bacillati > Actinomycetota > Actinomycetes > Streptosporangiales > Streptosporangiaceae > Streptosporangium > Streptosporangium sp. NPDC005286. The sequence goes on from NZ_JBEXGU010000155.1 coordinate 17,152, forward strand.
CCCCCGCCTCCGGCTGGACGCTGGTCGCGGCGAGTTCCCGCGCCGCCTCCTCATCGGCCGTCCAGAAGGGATGCCCGGCGGCGAGTGCCAGTGGCAGGAACGCCTTCAGCGCCCAGTACGGGGAGCCGGGGGCGTTGTACTGCTCGGCGAGAGCGGGCTGGGCGTAGCCGTATCCCAGGGTGAGCAGGCCGCCGGAGTCGCGGATCGGCCGTCCAAGCCACCAGCGCAGATGCCGCATCAGATGCCCCTTCACCTCCCCCCACGGCAGGGCCTCGACTCCGGCGAAGGCGAGGGCGCCCCAGAAGGCTCCCTGCGCGAAGCGGTAGGTCAGGCTCCGGCCGAAGGGCACGGCGGCTCCCCCGGAGGTGAACCAGTGCTGGAAGTCCAGCGCGAAGGCCGCCGCCCGCTCACGCAGGCGCCCGGCGCGGCCGGGATCGCGGTCGGCGGCCAGGGCGGCGTAGACCAGGCCGTAGTAGTGCATCGCGAAGGGGACGTAGTAGTCGCGCTGGGCGGTGGGGCCGTCGCTGTACCAGCCGCCGCCCAGCGCGAAGGACTCCAGCCGCTCCAGACGGGCGAGGTTGGGCCCGGGGTCGAAGCGCACCCCGACGCGGTCCAGGCCGAGCCCCACCATGACGGGGAAGAACTGCCAGTTGTTGTCGACGGCCTCGGCGCTCATCGAGTGGAGCAGCCAGGCCGCGAGGCCGTCGCGTTCCCGGCCGCTCAGCGGGTCCCACACGGCCTCGGGCGCGAGGGCCAGCGCCAGGCCGATCGCGGCGGTCTCCACCAGCCGTTGGTCGACGTCGGTCACCGCCCCCCAGAACTCCTCGTGCCCGGGATCCGTCCCGGTGGCGAGCCCTCGGCGCCAGAGCTCCCAGTGCTCGAAGGATCCCCCTCCGGCCGCCAGCGGCGCCAGCCCCCACAGCGGGCGGGCGAACGCCTCCAGTTCGGCGGCCGCGTCGCCGTAGTGGGCCGTGTTGCTCCCGAGCCGAAGTCGCGCCCGACCCGGACTGAGGTGGGGGACCAGTGGCAGGACGAGTTCGGTCACGAGCCGGCGCATGTCCTCACGGTCACGCGGTGTCCCGCTCCCGCCCGCCCCCGGCGCCGCCGATGACGTGGCTGATCGTTCCACTGTCGCGGAACCCTCCTCTGGTGATCGGCGATCGTGGCCGCCGGAGGCCCTGCCGTCCGGGCCGGACCCGCGCTGAGAGCGCGGTCAGCTCTTGAGCCCGGTGAACGCGATCCCCTGCATGATGCGGCGCTGGAAGATCAGCAGGACCACGATGACCGGGATGACCGCCAGGGCGGCGCCCGCCATGATGTAGTACGCCCGTCCGGACTCGCTGCTGGCCAGCTGCTGCAGGGCCAGCGGCAGCGTGTAGAGCTCGGGGTCGTTGAGCACCACCAGGGGCCAGACCAGGTCGTTCCAGTGGAAGATGAAGCTGGTGATCGTCACGACCGCGAGCACCGGCTTCGACAGCGGGATGATGATGCGCCAGAAGATCTGCATCCGTCCCGCGCCGTCGATGCGCGCCGCCTCCTCCAGCTCGCCGGGCAGCGACATGAAGAACTGGCGCAGCAGGAAGATGTCCAGGACCGAGGCGACGTTGGGCAGGATCAGGCCCCATCCGGAGTCGAACATGCCGAGCGCCTGGGTGACGTGGATGCGTGGCACCAGCAGCGTGATCGTGGGGACCATCATGCCCGCGAGCAGCACGACGAACAGCTTGTCCCTGCCGGGAAAGGGGATCCTGGCGAAGGCGTAGGCGGCCAGCGCGTCGACCAGGAGCTTGCCCGGAACCAGTATCAGGCAGACCCAGACGCTGTTGAGGAACGCCTGGCCCAGCCCGCCGACCTGCAGGACGTGCTCGTAGTTCTCCAGCGTGGGCGACCACTCACCGGTCTTGCGATCCAGCGGAAGCAGGCTGGGCACCTTGGTGTAGACGTCCGAGCCGTGTTTGAAAGAGGTCGCCAGCATCCACAGGAACGGGATCACCGATATGGCCGCCAGCAGCACCAGGGCGATGTAGACGGGCGCGAGCCGTGCTTTCCCGGCCGTCTTCACGACGCCTCCTGCTTGACGAACTTGAACTGCAGGGCAGTGATGATCATGATGAAGAGGAACAGGATGAACGACATCGCGCAGGCCGCGCCCATCGCGTCGTAGCGGAACGCGAACAGGTACAGGTGCAGGACGTAGGTCAGGCCCGACTGCTCGGGGCCGCCGGTGACGCTCCTGCCGCCGCCGCCCGAGAAGATCACATACACCAGGCCGAAGACCTGCAGCGCCGCGATCACGCCGGTGACCAGCAGGTAGAAGGTGGTGGGACGCAGCATCGGCACGACGATCTTCCGGAACCGCTGGACGGGGCCCGCACCGTCGATGATCGCGGCCTCGCGGATCGAGTCGGGGATGCCCTTGAGCCCGGCGAGGTAGATGATCATTGAGATGCCGCACTGCCAGGCGGCGATGAACGACAGGGCCGGGATGACCAGTTCGGGGGTGTTGAGCCAGTTCTGCCCGGGGATGCCGAACAGGCCGAGAAAGCTGTTGACCAGCCCGTACTGCGGGTCGTACAGCCAGCGCCAGATGGCGCCCACCGCGGCCTCGGCGGTCACGACCGGCAGGAACAGCAGCAGCCGGAAGAGGTTGGAACCGCGGCGGATCGTGTTGATCAGCAGCGCCTGGGCGAGCGCGGTGACCAGGGTCAGCGGTACGGCGATCAGCGTGTACTGCAGGGTGACCCGGATCGACTTCCAGAAGTGCGGATACCGCACGTCGTCGAAGAGCAGGTCGGAGTAGTTGGCCAGTCCCACCCAGTTGGGCGCCGACCGCAGGTTCCAGTCGGTGAAGCTGTAGTACAGCGCGGCCAGCGCGGGGTAGAGCAGGAAGATCACGAAATAAATCACCGCGGGGGCGATCAGGAGCCACCCGATGACGTGGTCGCGCCGCCCGAAACCCGGGCGGCGGCGCCGCCCGGGGAGGGGCGTCACGGCGGGCTTGTCAGCCAGCACCGGAGATGCCACGTTTGCCTCGCTTTCGCGTTAGCCGTTCCAGCCGAGCAGCGCGCGGGTCTTGGTCGCCGCCTCGGTCAGCGCCTGCTGGGAGGTGACCTTGCCGCTCAGCGCGGACTCGATCGCGGGGGCGATGATCTCGTCGTTGATCTGGATCCACTCCGGCAGGGCCGGCCTGGCATGGGCGACCTTGAGCTGCTCGAGGAAGGCCGCCTGGTCGGGCCCGAAGGTGGCCACGTCCCTCTCCGCCGCCGCCACATTGGTCGGGAAGCCACCCAGCGCCTGAGCCAGCGTGGTGTTGTTGTCGGCGTTGGTCAGGAAGGTGAGCCACTTCCACGCCAGCTCGGGGTTCTTGCCCTTGCTGAAGACCACCGCGTTCTCGCCGCCGATGTTGCCGGCGGGCTCGGTCTTGTACGGCAGCGGGGCGGTGCCGAACTCCAGGTCGGGGAACTGCTCCTTGATGTTGGCCACGTCCCACGGGCCGGAGATCATCATGCCGGCCAGACCGTTCTCGAAGGCCTTGTCCGAGTCGGTGATCGCCCTGGGGGAGGACGGCAGCAGATCCACCCAGAGCTGGAGCGCGTCGACACCGGGCTGCTGGTCGAACAGGATCTTCTTGTCCTTCTCGTCGACGAGGGAGCCGCCGGCGCCCGCGAGGAAGCCCGGCCACATCCAGCCGCCGTAGCCGTCGCCCTTGGGCACCACCATGCCCGCGACCTTCGGATCGTCCTGGTGGACCTTCGCGGCCGTCTGCTTGAGCTCGTCCCAGGTCTTGGGCGGCGTCGGCACCAGCTTCTTGTTGTAGAAGAGCGCCACCGCGGTGTGGTCCAGCGGCAGGCCGTAGATCTTGTCGTTCACCTTGTTGGTGTTCAGGGCGCCCGCGTAGTACGTCTTCTCGTCGACGGTGCCGGCGGGCATCTCCCTGATGGTGCCGTCGAGCGCGTACCTGGCCACCAGCGGCTGGTCCAGGATGCCGACGTCGGGGACGGTGCCGGCGGCGACGGCGCTGCCCAGCTTGGTGTTGTAGTCGTCCTTGGGGATCTTGACGATCTTGACGGTGACCTTGTTGGCCTTCTCGAAGTCGGTGCGCAGCTTCTCGACGACCTCCCCCGCCTGCGGGGTGCGGTCCTGGAACATCCAGTAGGTCAGTGTGGTGGCCTCCGAGGCCGTCCCGTTGTCGCCGCCGCATGCGACAAGCCCGGCCAGCAGTGCCATACCCGCCGCGGCCCCTGTGACTCTCCTGATCATTTCTTCCTCCTGTTGGGGGGTGCAACGGAGGATAATGTAAGGTGTGAAAAAAGTTCAGTCCCCTTGAGAAACGCTTTGGTAACACGGAGGAGAGGGAGGTGTGGGTCATTCGTGAGGTGTGGTTCCCGGGGAGCGGGGCGCCGGGTGGACGCCCCGTCGC
>NZ_JBEXGU010000156.1:0-21417 GCF_040607515.1 Streptosporangium sp. NPDC005286
CTCCGGTGAAGTGCCGGCCGCTGTCCGGCTCGGCGGGAGCGAGGACGGGGATCAGAGGTCGAGCAGCCGCATCGCCTGCTCGCGCATCTCGATCTTGCGAATCTTGCCCGTCACCGTCATGGGGAACCCGTCGACCAGGTGGACGTAGCGGGGGATCTTGTAGTGGGCCAGCCGCCCGGCGCAGAAGTCCTTGACCGCCTCGGCCGTCAGCGGGACGGCCCCCGACCGCATGACGATCCAGGCCATCAGCTCCTCGCCGTACTTCGGGTCGGGCACACCGATCACCTGGACGTCGTCGATGTCCGGGTGGCCGTGCAGGAACTCCTCCAGCTCGCGGGGGTAGACGTTCTCACCGCCCCTGATCACCATGTCCTTGATGCGTCCGACGACGTTGACGTAGCCGTCGTCGTCCATGGTGGCCAGGTCGCCGGTGTGCATCCAGCGGGCGGCGTCGATCGCCTCGGCGGTCCTGGCGGGCTCGTCCCAGTAGCCGAGCATCACCGAGTAGCCGCGGGTGCACAGCTCGCCGGGCTCACCGCGCGGGACGGTCAGGCCGCTCTCCGGGTGCACGATCTTGACCTCGATGTGCGGCATCGCCCGGCCGACCGTCTCGGTACGGCGGGCCAGGTCGTCGTCGACCCTCGTCATCGTGGACACCGGCGAGGTCTCCGTCATCCCGTAGCAGATCGCCACCTCGCGCATGTTCATCTCGGTGACCACCCGCTTCATGATCTCCACCGGGCAGGGCGAGCCCGCCATGATCCCGGTGCGCAGGCTCGACAGGTCGTACCCGGTGCGGCCGAGCTCACCGAGCTCGGCGATGAACATGGTCGGCACCCCGTACAGGGAGGTGCAGCGTTCCCGCTCCACGGCCCGCAGGGTGGCGGCGGGGTCGAAGCCCGGCGCGGGGATGACGACGCAGGCCCCGTGGGAGGTCGCCCCGAGGTTGCCCATGACCATCCCGAAGCAGTGGTAGAAGGGCACCGGCAGGCAGACCCTGTCGGTCTCGTCGTAGCCGACCAGCTCGCCGACGAAGTAGCCGTTGTTGAGGATGTTGTGGTGCGACAGGGTCGCACCCTTGGGGAAGCCGGTGGTGCCCGAGGTGTACTGGATGTTGATCGGGTCGTCGAAGGTCAGCGAGGCCATGCGCTCGCGCAGCCGCTCGGGGCCGACGCCCGCAGCCCCGGCCAGCAGGCGGTGCCAGCTCTCCTCGCCGATGTAGGCGACGTCGGCGAAGCCTATCCCGGCGACCATCGCGCGGTAGTCGCTCGTCCTGTGGCTCACCGCGCTGATCAGCAGCCGCATTCCGGACTGGCGGACGACGTAGTCGAGTTCGTGACCGCGGTAGGCGGGGTTGACGTTGACCAGAATCGCGCCGACCTTCGCGGTGGCGTACTGGACGATCACCCATTCGGCGCAGTTGGGCGACCAGATCCCGACCCGGTCCCCCTTGGCGATGCCCCAGACGATCAGGGCCCGGGCCAGCCGGTCGACGTCGGCGTTCAGCTCGGCGTAGGTCCAGCGGCGCTCGCCCGGCAGATCGACCAGGGCCTCCCGGTCGCCGAAGCGGGCCACGATCCGCTCGAAGTTCTCGCCGATGGTCTCACCGAGGAGGGGGGCGCCCGAGACGGCGCACGAGTAGGACAGCATGTGGAAAACCTCCGGTCGCTGAGTAACAAGGTGCACGCCGCTCACGGCTCCCGCAAGAGGTGCCGCTGCGGCCGCAGGGGATCGTCGGCGACTTCCGACTCGGTATCGAAGATCATTACTTGCCTGCGGGCGCGGTCGTAGCCGGGCCATCCCGGGTCGCCGTCGCGGGCGAACCGCACCCAGGCTCCGTGCATCGCCTCGGCGAGCGCCCTCGGGGGCCGCTGCCCCGCCGTACGCTCGACGCCCGGCGCGTCCAGCACGTCGAAGGCGAAGGGCAGGTCGATGTTGTGCGCGGCGCCGACCTTCCCGCCTCCGATGGGAGAGGGCACCGGCGACTCCCAGCGGAACTCGTAGGCGTGGGTCGGGGCGGAGGCGGTGGCCGCGCGGGCCTCCTCGATCCAGATCGTCTCCCTGCGGAACAGATGGTCGCCGGCCGCCCTGCCGACGAGTTCCTCGGGCGGCAACCCGGGATGCGCGTCCCGGTAGCCGGGCGGCAGGCCCATCTGCGCCAGCACGGCCGCGGCCGTCGCCTCGTCGATCCCCCGCGCCATCGCGCGCACGAAGACACCGGCCTCGTCACAGGTGCAGCCGACCAGGAGCGGGATGTGTCCGCCCACCCCCGCGCGCAGCGCGTCCAGCGGCACGGAGGGCACCAGGTCGCCGTCCACGACGGGCTGGATCGGCACCGCCCCGCTCAACGCGCCGGACTCCCCGCCCGACAGCGGCGGCGGCTGCTCGGCCACCAGCGCGGCGGGTGGGATGGTCAGGAAGTCCTCCCTGGCCGGCCGGACGCCGAGACGGGCGGCGAGCTCACCGGCGTACCCGCGGGCCCCCTGTTCCGATACGGCCAGGCTCGCCGACCCGCTCATCACGATCGCCCGGCGGAACAGGCCCGCCGCGCGGGGCATCGTCAGGAGGGTGACGCACGCCGCGCCGCCCGCGGACTGCCCCGCGATCGTCACGTTGCCCGGATCACCGCCGAACGCCGCGACGGCGGAGCGCACCCACTCCAGCGCGGCGAGCCAGTCGAGCACGCCCCGGTTGAGCGGCGCCCCGTCCAGCGCGAGGAACCCCTCGAAGCCCAGCCGGTAGTTGGCGGAGACGCACACCACGCCGTCGCGGGCGAAGCGGTGTCCGCGGTGCCAGGCGGCCCCGTTGCCGCCGATGGCGAAGGCCCCGCCGTGAAACCAGACCAGCACCGGCAGGCCGGCGGCACCGGGGTCGGGGGTGTGGACGTCGAGGTTGAGGCAGTCCTCTCCGGAGGCGAACACCTCGGGGGCGTACAGCCCGATGTCGTCGGTGACGCGCTGCGGCGCCGCCGCGCCCGGCAGGAGCGCCGGGCGGATCCCGTCCCAGGCGGGCGGCGGGACGGGCGCGCCGAAGCGGTGCTCACCGAAGGGCGGGGCGGCGTACGGAATGCCGAGGAAGGAGGCCACCGTCCCGTCGAAGCGGCCCCTGACGAGGCCGGAGGGGGTTCGCACGATCATCTGGGGCTCCATCCCTCGGTGCCCTCGACGATGCGGATCGCCGCGCGGGTCAGCGGCACCAGGCTCGCCTCGTCGACCTTGTCGAGGGTGTCGGCGGAATCGAACAGGTACATGGGGGCCGTGAGGAAGTGCACCAGCGGCACCCCCTCCGGGTGGAAGAACGCGCCGTCGGTCGGCGGCATCGGCGAGAACACGTCGGGCGGCAGCACGAACGACCTGCGCAGGTCCTCGGCGACCAGCGCCCGCTCGACGAGCCGCTCCAGCTCGGGGCGCCGGGTGGTGAACCACCAGCGCGGTTCGGGGGCACCGGTGGGCACCAGCGTCCCGCCCTCCGCGCGGCACTCGCGGGCCGCGTGCTCCAGGTGGACCTGGAGCACGACCCGGTCCAGCAGGGCCCGGTTCTCCTCGATGAATGCCCGGGTGCCCGCCGCGTGAGCCATGTGCCCGGCGGTCAGCAGGAAGAGCAGGTTGTGCGGCCTGTCCTCCTCCGGCACCCGCGACCAGTGCCTGGCGGCGGCCAGCACCAGCGCGACACCGGAGGCGTCCTCCACCGCGGAGGCCCAGGGGGCGTCGTGGTGCGAGGCGACGATCACCCAGCCGTCGCCCCGCCCGGGCAGGGTGGCGATCACGTTGTGCGAGATCGCGGTCGAGGTCTCCGACTCCACGGACAGCGTGCCGGCGCAGGGCCCCTCGTCCATCAGCGCCAGCACCCGCCGCGAGTCGGCCGCCGACAACCAGACCGCGGGTACGGACCGGTGCACCGCGTCGTAGGGCACGTAGTAGTCGCGCGTCTCCCACGGCAGGCCGGTCAGCGCCCCGACGTACCCGGCCGCCCCCGAGGTGACCGCCCCGTCGAGATCCTCCAGGTAGCCGGGCGCGAACGGCAGCGTCTGCACCAGGCCGTCGAAGTCGCCGTCGGGGTCGTGCACGGCGGTGGCGATCTCCCGTACGAGGGCCTGGGGCAGCTCGGCGAAGGTGTGCTCGCGCACCGCGATGCGACCGGGGACCGCCGACCGGGTGAGCGGCGCGGTCACCGTCGCCTTCGGGGTGGTGTACGGCAGGGCGAAGGCCGCCACCTCGACGGCGCGGGACGGGTCGGCGTCCAGGTGGGCGCGGAGCGTGGCGGTGACAGGGTGCCAGGTGGGCACCTCGACCGGTGCGAGGCGCACGTCGAGCCCGAAGCCCGCCAGCAGCCCGGCCGCCCACCTCTCCGTCCACGCGTCGGCGGGGTATCCGGGGCGCCGGATCCCCCTGGCCGTGATCGTCTCGATCCACGCCATGATCTCGGCGGTGTCCGGGACCGTCATTTGACCCCTCCGAAGGTGAGCCCCGCCACGTAGTAGCGCTGCAGCCCGGCCAGCAGCAGGAACGGCGGCACGGCGGTGACCAGGGCGGCGGCGGTCATGAGGTGGTAGTTGAAACCGTGCTCGCTCTGGAAGTTGGCCAGTCCCACGGGCAGCGACCACAGTGCGGGGTCGTTGGCGACGATGAGCGGCCAGAGCAGGTTGTCCCACTGGGCGAGGAAGTGGATGAGGAAGAGCGTCACCAGCGCCGGCCGCAACAGCGGAAGCGCCACCCGGAGGAAGATGCGCAGCTCCCCCGCCCCGTCGACGCGCGCCGCGAAGATCAGCTCTTTGGGGATGCCGAGGGCGAACTGGCGGACCAGGAAGACGCCGAAGGCACTGATCATGCCGGGGACGATCACCCCCTGGAAGGTGTTCACCCAGCCCAGCTCCTTGACGATCAGGAACACCGGAATGATCATGACCATCGGGGCGAGCGCGAGCGTGCCGACCACGAGCGCGAACAGCACGCGCCTGCCGGGGAAGGACAGCTGGGCCAGGGCGTAGCCGGCCGCCGAGGAGAAGAGCACGTCCAGCGCCCCACTGCCGACGCAGTAGATCACGCTGTTGCGGAAGTAGACGGGGAAGCCCTCGCCCGCGAACAGCTCGGCGAGGTTCTGCGGCAGGTGGAAACCGTTGAAGACCAGCCCGCCGAGGTCGGTGTCGTCGGGAGCGGAGGCGACCACGAGCATCACGTAGATCGGCAGCAGCATCGCGCCCACGGCGCTCAGCAGCCAGACGGTCCGGAGCACCCTCATTCGTCCCCACCCCGCAGGAAGCCGAACTGGACGATCGAGACGACCAGCATCGCGACCAGCAGCATCATGGCCAGCGCGGAGGCGTAGCCCATGTGCTCGTAGGGGAAGGCGTTGGCCCAGATGTAGTAGGGCAGCACCTGGGTGGCGTCGGCCGGGCCGCCGCCGGTGAGCAGGAAGGCGGGCACGAAGGCCTGCATCGATCCGGCGACGGAGATGACCAGCACGAACAGCAGGGTCCTGCGGAGCAGCGGGACGGTGATCCTGCGGAACGTGGTGACGGGCCCGGCACCGTCGATCGCCGCGGCCTCGTAGACCTCCCGGGGCAGCGCCTGCAACCCGGCCGTCAGGATGATGACGAACAGCCCCAGGCTCTTCCAGACGACCATGACGACCAGCGCCCAGATCGCCAGGTCCGAGTCGGTCAGCCATGACTGCGGCTCGATGCCGACGGCGCCGAGCAGCGTGTTCGCCAGACCCCGGTCGGAGTAGATGATGACCCACACCATCGACGTCGCGGCCAGCGGCATCACCGCGGGCACCATGACCAGCGAGCGGAGCACGCGGTTGAGGCGGCCGGGCCCGCTGAGCGGCACCGCGACGAGCAGCGCCAGCAGGATGGTCGGCAGGACCGTGAAGACCGTGTAGACGACGGTGATCCACGCCGAGTTCCAGACCCCAGGATCCTGGAGCATCCGCGCGTAGTTGTCCAGCCCGATCCACTGCGGGGCGCCGGCCATCTCGTAGTCGGTGAAGCTGAGGTACACGGCACCGCAGAACGGCACGAGCCAGAAGACGACGAAGAAGACGGCCACCGGGATCGTCAGCACGATCCCGGCCCCCGCCTCCCGGCGCGACCTGCCGCGCCCGCCTCTCCCCGGCCCCGGCGAGGCCGCGGACACGGGTGCCTCGACGCCCTTCGTGGTCAGGATCATCGGGCCTCCCGGCGCGACCTACCGCGCCCGCTCCCCGGCCTCGGCGGGGGTGCGGGTACGGGCGCCTCGACGGCCTCGGTGGTCAGGGTCATCGGGTGCCCGCCACGTCACCGCGTGCCCCGGGCGGGCGGCCCGGTTCCGTTCGCGGACGGCTCGGGTCCCGGTACGGGCGGCCCGGACGGCCGGGCGGGCGGCCCGCGCGCCCGGTGTCCACGGTCACCGCGTTCACAGCGCGAGCCGTATGGTGGCGTCGAAGTCCTTGGCCGCCCGGGCGGGCGTGGAGCGGCCGTGGGCCACGGCGTCGCAGGCGCTGGAGGCGGCCTTGGCGAGTTCCAGCGCGGCGGGGATGGCCGGCCCGAAGTCGGCGTCGGGTATGCCGGAGGCCGCGATCCCCATCAGTTCGGAGGTGCCGCGCGGCCCGGCGTCCCGCCAGCCGGTGGCCGGGATGACGATCCCGTTCTCCAGGTTGGCCGTGACCGACTCCCGCCCCTGGAGGTAGTTGATCAAGTGCCAGGCGGTGAAGCCGTTCTTCGACGCGGCGGCGACGCCCCAGCCCCACGTGTAGGCGGGCACGACGGCCCTGCCGCCCTCCCAGCGGGGCATGGGCGCCACGCCGTAGTCCTTGCCCGGCTTGAGGGTGTCCTCGCCGAGCCGCTCCAGCGCGGGACCGAGGAAGGCCCCGCTGACGACCATGGCGGCCTCACCCGAGTAGAACAGCCCGAGCGCGCCGAGCGGGTTGGAGAGCCTGGGGTTGCCGATCCCGGCGAAGTACTCCAGGGCCCGGATGCCGTGCTCGGTGTCGAGGGAGGCGCGGGTGCCGTCGGCGCTGACCAGCTCGCCACCGCCGCCCTTGATGAGCGCGGTCAGCGTCATCAGCGCCCACTGCGGGTCGCCGTAGAGCCACTGCAGGCCCACCCGCCTGCCGTCGGCCGAGGTGAGTCTCTTGCTGTGGTCGGCGACCTCCTCCCAGGTCGCGGGAGGTTTGTCCGGGTCGAGACCGGCCTCCTCGAAGCGGTCCCTGCGGTAGTACAGCATGGCGGGGTTGAGGTCGATCGGCACGCCGTACGCCTGGCCGCGGTAGCTCAGCGGGGCGACCGTCCCCGGCTCGTACCGTCCCAGGACGGTCGCCACGTCCGGCGCGCCGAACGCCCGGGGGTCGATGGGCGCCAGCCGCTCCTTTCCGGCGTGGGAGGGGAAGCTCCAGTGCCCGATCTTGAAGACGTCGGGTGGGGTGCCGCCGCCGAAGGCGGTCAGCAGCTTGGCGTCCAGCTGGGCGACGGGCAGGTACAGGAGCTTGACGTCCACGCCGAACTCGTCGATGTAGCGGTGCACCAGCTTCTCGAACTGCGGGCCCGTCTCCTGCGAGCCGTGCAGCCAGACGTTGACCTCGCCGTGCGGCCTGCCGTCCTGGGCCTGCCGATCGGGCCGCTCGGGCCGGTCTGCGCCGCAGGCCGCCAGCACGCTGGGCGCGGCCAGGGAGAGCGCGCCGGCCGCGAGCAGCCGGCGCCGTGTCAGATCCGCCATCGCGGTTCTCCTGGGGGGTGATCCCGTACGGTGGGCACCGCGCGGGATGAGGTGGTCAAGGGAGGTTCTCGGCGGCCCGGGGCCGCAGGGAGGTGCCTGGCGCCCTCCTGCCGACGGGCCGCGTCGGCGTGTTGGTCACGGGAGGTTCTTGGCGGCCTGGTTCTGCCAGGCGGTGTTGGCGGTGAACTCGGGGGCACTCCCGGCGAAGGCGCCTCGGGCGTAGGCGTCGTCCTGGAGGCGGTACATCAGCCAGGCCGTCAGGTAGCCGAGGAAGCCGCCGCCGGTGCCCTGGATGTCGTTGTGACCCGCGCCCTTCAGCAGTGCCATGGCCGCCGCCCCGGGCACCTGGTCGTAGTAGCCCCGCAGCGCCGAGGCCGGTGAGATCAGCCAGTCGTTGCCCCCGCTCATGAACAGGACGGGGCAGGCCAGCTGGGAGACCTGGAACCGGTCGCCGGCCCCCACCCAGAGCTGCGCGGGCAGTGCGATCGGCACGGCCGTGGTGACGAGCCCCGCGGAGAGGTTGGCCGCGTTGACCGTGCCGCCCGCGCCCTGGGAGTGCCCGGCGGCGCCGACCCTGGTCACGTCGAGCCTCTGATGGAACGGGCTCGCGGGGTCGGCGTTCCTCGCCACCAGGTATTGCGCGGCGGCGAGGATCTCGGTGCCCGTCCCGGTGGTCGTGTCGGTGGAGGCGATCACGGCGAAGCCCCAGGAGGCGAGCTGGTCGAGCACGCCGGGGTAGAGGGCGGGGGTGGCGTGGGAGCCGTTCCCCCAGGTGACGATCGGGTGCCGGAAGCCACCGGCACCGAGGTCCGCCGGGTGGTGCAGCCGGTAGGTTCCCGAGGCGTCGCCCGCGTCGGAGGCGGTGACCGCCCAGGGGCCCCGGACCGCGTAGTGCGACTCGATCGTGCCGGCCGCCACCGCCTGGGTGGTCCGCGACACGAGGCCCGCCGACAGCAGCCCGACCGCCGCCACGCGCAGGACCCGCCGCCGGGACATGCCCTTGTCTTCCATGGTCACCTCACCGATTCTTTGGAGACGTGAACGTCTCCTAACAGAGGGAAGTACGATCTGTGATTGATGTCAAGACAGGATCGGAAGAAAATTCCGGAGGGTGAGCCCCTCCCCCGCGGCCGTCACGGGCTGCCCCCAGAAGTGGTCCGCACCTCGCAGCGCGACCGCCTGATCCAGGCGATGCTGCTGCTGGTCGCGGCCCGGGGGTACGCCGCCACGACCGTGCCCGATGTGATCGCCGCCGCGCGGGTCTCGCGCAACGCCTTCTACGCCAACTTCCACGACAAGGAGGCCTGCTTCCTCGCCCTGTGCGAACGGGACCTGCCCGGTGTGGTCGAGACGATCCTGTCCGCGGCCGAGGGCACCGGCCACGACTGGGTCGCCGCCGTCCGCCAGGGCCTGCACGCCTACCTGCGGTGGTGGCAGGACCGTCCCGAGTACGCCCGCGCCTACTTCGTCGAACTCCCCGCGGCGGGCCGGCGGGCGATGGACCAGCGCGACCGCGCCTACCTGCCCTTCCTGGAGATGCTGCGCGCCCTCGCCGCGCGGGCCAGGGCGGAGACCCCCTCCCGGGGACCGGTCAGGGAGAGCGTGCCCGCCCTGATCGTCTTCGGCGTCACCGAGTTCATCGCCGCCGAGGTGCGCGCGGGGAACGCGGAGCGGCTGTCCACGCTGGAGGAGGACGTGCTGCACTACACGGTCACGCTGCTCGCCGACCGCGCGACGGCCGACAGGGCACTCGGCTGACCCGCGGCACCCGCGCCGCGAGGGCACGGGTGCCGCGTCCGGGTCAGGGCATCGCCCGCACCCCCTCCACCTGGACGTTCCAGCCCGCGGGGAAGCCTGGCGCGCACCTGTCGGGCCCGCCGTCCCAGCCCGCCGCCATCAGCGCGACGGCCGCCAGCAGGCCGCCGTTGCCCGGCAGGTAGAGCGGCAGGATCCCGGGCCACTGCCGGTTGTGACCCGAGACCAGATGCGCGTTCTTGGGCGCGTCCATCAACAACGCGTCAACCGCCTTGCCCGGCTCGCCCAGCCTGGCCGCGCACATGGCGAGCATCGGGTAGTCCCAGCCCCAGGTGCTCGGCAGGTCCCAGGTCTCCAGCACGTCGTCGAGGGTGGCCCGCATGGTCTCCGGATCGATCAGCGGCGTCGCCGGAACGAGGCCCAGGGCCCCGGTCATCGAGGGGTGGTCCGTCCTGAGCGTGTACGGCTCCACCGCGATGGCCGCGTAGACGCCGTCCCTGACGCACGGCGCGGCCAGCCCGTCCCGCACCCTCTCCCACTCCGGGTCCCGGGCGAGGCCGAGACGCTCACGCCACCGCTGCGCGGTCTCCAGCCCCCACCACCAGTAGGCCAGCTCGAACGTGGGATTCCTGACCGTCGTCCTGATCTCCGCGTACGACTCCTGCGCCGGGATCAGCGGCGGCCCGAGTACGTGGCGGCCGTCCTCCTCAACGGGAAAGGACGCCATGAACTCCGCGGTCTCGAAGACCAGGTCCCGGTAGTCGTGCAGTGCCTCCGGCCGGACCCGGTAGAGGAGTTCGGCGAAGTAGATCGGGTGCGGCTGCTGCCAGATCAGGAACGGCCCGATCGTGCTGGGGCTCTCCCTGCCCTCGGGGCCGACCTGCTTGGGCCAGCGGGCCCCGCGACACCCCTGCCCGGCGGCCGTGGCCCGCGCCATGGGAAGGATGCTCCGGTACCACGGCAGGCTGCGCTCCAGCAGTTCCGGCCTTCCCCACAGCGGGAAGTGCGCCGCGTGCCACCAGTGCATCTCCAGGTGGAACTTGCCGCTCCAGGAGTTGCAGACCAGGCCGGTCTCCTGCGGCGGCAGCGAGCCCGCGCAGTTGACCGCGGTCAGGTACTGCGAGAGGACCACGCGCCGTTCCAGCTCGGGCGCGCGCGGATCCGAGCTGCCCTCGAAGCTCACCGCGCCGCCGTCGGTCCAGAAACGGGCCCAGTGCCGGGCGGCGGCCGCGCGGACCTCCGCGAATCCGGGAAGGCCGGGCTCCGCGGGGTCGAGCCCGAAGGCCACCACGAACTCGGTGGCGCCCTCCAGCCGGTAGCGGTGCTCGGCGATGGGCGTGAGCCGGGCCGGCCCCTGCCAGGCGAGGGCGACGTGGTGGCGGTCGCCGTCCAGCACCCGGGTGAAGTCGCAGCGTGCGGCGCCGACGACGTGGCCGGTGACATGCCGCTCCGGACCGTCCCAGTCGGCGGCCACGTTCCAGGCCGCACAGGCGTACGGGAAGGCGATCGTCACCGCCGCCCCGCCGGTGACGCGCACCGCCAGCAGGTCGCGTCCGGGGTGGCAGACCGTCTCCACCTCGTACGGCACGCCGTCGAGCGTGAACGAGCTGCGCAGCAGCCCGCTCCACAGGTCGAGCCGCTGGTGGACGCCGGTGAGGTCGGTGATCTCCGCGTGCTCGCCGAGGTCGAGCCCGATCCTGCCCAGGTCGATCCGCTGGGGATTGCCGTGCAGCCACGTACCGGCCTCGAACTCCGGCGCCACCGGACCGCCGAAGGTCATCCGGTGCCGGTCGGGATAGCGGGCCCGGCCGTAGCCGGTCATCGCGTCCTCCAGGGTGAAGCCCCGGGGGTTGGGCATCGTGTGCCAGCCCCACTGCGACTGGGTGCCCAGCGGCATGCTCGCGGCGTGGAAGGCGGGGAAGGTCTGCAACCCGGTGACATCGGCGGTGAAGGCGAACTCGCCGTTGCCGACGGTCAGCGGGGACTCCGCGTCCGGCTCGGTCAGCACCACGGCGTGCCGCCGTACCAGGGCCTCGCGGTCGATGCTCACGAGCACCCCGGCGTACCCGAGGCACGCTGGGCGCGCATGAACGTGACGTCGCCCGCGACGTCCGCCTGTGGCATGGTGCCGAGGTCGAGCACGACGTCGGTGAAGGCCAGCGACGCCCGGCGCATCACCGCCACATCGATCGCCTCGGCCCCGAAACGCGGTGAGAAGAGCGTCTTGGGGGCCGCGATCGGCGCGATGGTCGGCAGCAGGTGCCGGTTGTACGGCGTGCCCTCGCCCCCGAAGCCGCAATGGTGCGGCACGGTGCCCAGGTCGGCCGCCGACAGCCCCTTCAGCACGGCCGTGCGCCGCACGTCCCAGTGCTGGACATGGCCCTTGACCAGCTCGCGCAGGGGCGTGCTCTCACTGACCGGGACCCAGAGCAGCTCGGTGAGCGAGGGATCGGCCACGAGCTCCAGTCCGGGCAGTCCTCCGGCGCGGGTGACCGCGTCGTAGCGCCGGGCGCCCAGGTGCTCCAGGACGACGACCGAGGAGACCTTGCCCTGGTCGTACTCGGCGTCCAGCATGGCCGCCAGCTGCCCCGCGCCTCCCTCACGGACGCCGGGTCCGGTGAGGTGCTGGTAGAGGTGGCCGGTGACGAGGGCGAACTGGACCGTACGCGGGCGGCAGCTCACCGGCAGCGACGCCAGGTAGCGGGCCATCTCCACCATCGTGAGCGGGCCGTTGTCCCACACCGGGCTCATGCCGTCCGTGTGGCTCTCCACGACGATCTTCTGTTCGCTCACCCCGGGCAGGGTGGCGAGGACGGTGCGGGTCGTCTTCGGCGTCCACGCCGCGTCGACGGTCAGCACGGCCTCGACCGGCTGCCCGGCGGCGAGCGCCTGCTTGATCCGCTCGCCCTGGTCGACGCCGAGATAGGCGCCGGGAACCTGGTACGGCAGACCCTCGTAGGGCGCGTACATCCCCTCGATCTGGTCGTGCGGCAGGCGGCTCACCTCCAGCACCCCCACCGCGCCCGCCGCGGCGGCGGCTTTGAGGTCGGTGTCGGCCCCGGCGGGGGCCTCCATCGAGTCGGAGCCGAGCAGGTTGATCGTGAGGCCGGGGTCGTACATGTGGTAGCCGAGCAGGGGCGGGTAGAAGAGCAGGTTGGGCACCGTCGACCAGGGCAGATCCCTGACGACGATCTTCCCTGCGGCGTTCGCCGCGGTGATGGCGGTGCCCGCGGGCAGGTAGGTGAGCGGGGCGGTCACCCCGCCCGGCCCGGTGGAGGAGGAGAAGGGCACGGGCGCGGCGACCGCCACGTCCTGGCCGCCGACGGTCAGCCCTGTGGCGAGGCCGTCCCAGCGGTCGATCTCGTAGGGCAGCGAGGAGAGCTGGACGCCGGGGACCGCGCCGATCTCGTCCTCCAGCCAGTCGATGTAGTCGTCGTGGGCGGCCGAGCCGGTCGGCCGGGGGCCGAAGTCCTCCTGCCGTTCGGCGAGTTCGAGCAGGCGGGCCTCGCTCGCGAAGCTCGCCGGGTCGATGCGCACCGGGCAGGTCGTCGCCTGGGCGGCGAGCGCGGCTCCCGGCAGGGAGACGGGGAAGGTGAGGGCGAGCAGCATCGGTCCGATGAGGATGAGACGTTTCATGGGGGGTTCCTTCGCGTCGGAACACGGTGACATGGCGGTCCCTCGCGGGGACCGCTCAACGGGATGCTCGTGCCGGGGCGGGGTGCTTCAGGAGATCCCGGTCAGCGGCGGGTCGACGCCGTCCGGTCACTCCCGTCCGGCCGGTGGGCCGGTGGTGCCGCGGACGACGAGGGTGGGTGAGACGGAGGACAGGACGGACCGCCCGCGGCCCTCGATGCGCTCGACGAGCAGGCGCGCCGCGGTGGCCCCGATGACGTGTCCGTCCTGGTCGACGCTGGTCAGGGAGATGGGCTTGAGGGAGGCGATGCCGATGTTGTCGTATCCGGCGACCGACAGGTCACCGGGGACCGACAAGTCGGCCTCGTAGGCCGCGCGCAGCACCCCGAGGGCCGCGACGTCCGCGCCGGCGAAGATCGCGGTGGGCCTGGCCGGCCGGGCGAGCAGCTGCCGCGCCCCCTCGTAGCCGCCCTCCTCGGTGAAGGAGGTGGCCACCACGTCGATCCCCTCCGCCAGGCCCCTGGCGCGCATGGCCTGGCGGTAGCCCTCGGCGCGGACGGCCTGCGGGGAGTCGGCGCCGGAGGCGCGGCCCCGGTCGAGATGGGTGATGTGGGCGATCCGCCGATGGCCGAGATCGGCCAGGTGGTCGACCACCAGGCGGGCGCCGACGACGTCGTCGTCGACCACGGAGTCGTACTCGGCGGCACTTCCGTGACGGCCGATCACCACGATCGGCGTCGTGGTGGCGATGGCGGCGAGTTCCGCACTCGACATGACCGGAGATATCAGGATGATTCCATCCATGCTCCGGTCGATCATCGCGTCGGTCATCCTCGCCTGACTTCTGGGCTCGTCCCCGCCGGGGCCGAGCAGCACCTGGTACTCGGTGCCGACCAGCCGGCCGGTGACACCCTCGATGATGTCGGGGAAGAACGGGTTCCTGGTGTCGGACAGCATCACACCGAGGGTGTAGGTACGGCCTCGCATGGCCCTGGCCGCGGCGTGCGGCCGGTAGCCGAGCTCGTCCATGGCCTCACGGACCTTGGCCCGCATGCCGGGACTGACCCCGTAGGCCCCGCGCAGCACCTTGGACACGGCGGCCGTGGAGACGCCGGCCCGGCCTGCCACGTCGGCGATGGTCACCCGGCGCGGTGCTGATCCTGTGGTCACGCGAGTCCTTCGGTAGGCGAAAGTGGGAACGGCCCCGCGGCGAGCCTCGGGGGGAAGCAGGGGCAAATCGCCGGGCGAGCGCGGCGCCCGAGTGTAGAACGAAATACATTCTGGCAATGCAGAGGCGACGGTACCCGGTCGAAGCCATCCCCGCCAGACCCGAGTTTTACCGCTTCTTAACGAGTTGGTCACCTCGAACGTGGCCCTTGACGCCGCAAACGCCCCTGGTCTAACAATGGAGAACGTTCTACGAAACATGACGGAAACCCGCATGTCTTGTGGCCCGGAGGCGTGCAGGCGTCCGCCCGGAGGCCGGCTATCACCAACCCCGTGACGAACAGGAATAACGAGCATGAGGGTATCGAAACGACTGCTGGGAGCTGCGGCCTGCGCCGCCCTCACCCTCACCGCGGCGGGCTGTGGCGGCGCCGCCGAACCAGGCGGAACCGACGGCGGGAAGGTCACGCTGACGCTCTGGCACAACACCGCCGACCCCGCCCCGCTGGTGGAGATGTACAAGCGGTTCGAGCGGGAGTCGGGCCACACGATCGAGCTGGTCCCGATCCCCTCCGACGGGTTCGAGGACAGCACCCAGACCAAGTGGGCCACCGGCGAGCGGCCGGACATCCTCGAATACCACGCCACGGTGAGCAACCTGCTCGCCCTGAACCCGTCGGAGAACCTCAGGGACCTGTCCGGCGAGGCGTACGTCGCCAGGTCCGGCGACCTCTACAGCAGCGCGGGCGCCACGGGGGGAAAGGTCTACGCGGCCATCACCGGCTTCCCCCAGGTCTTCGGCCTCTACTACAACAAGAAGGTCCTCGCCGACGCGGGCGTCAAGCCCCCGGGAACGTTCGACGAGCTCTCGGCGGCCTGCCGCGCGCTCTCCGCCAAGGGTGTGACGCCCGTGTTCGAGTCGGGCGGATCCATCTGGCCGGTGCAGATCCTGCCGCTGCTGTACGTCAGCGCCAGCAACGAGGCCAACGCCTACGGCAAGGCCATCGCGGGCCACACCGCCTCGCTGGCCGACCCCGGCTCGCCGTTCGTGGCCGGGCTGAGCTCCTACCGGAAACTGCAGGACGACGGCTGCTTCAACAAGGACATCACCACCGCCACGTTCGAGAACTCGATGAAGGCCCTGGTGACCGGCAAGGCCGCCATGGTCGCCCAGCACTCCGACATGCTGCCGGCCATGCTCGCCGCCGCCGGCGGCGACCAGCAGAAGGTGGACGACACCGTCGGGTTCACCGGGCTGTCGAGCACCAAGGCCGTGGTGACGTACGCGCCGGGGCCGATCGGCACCTTCTACCTGCCCAAGACGGGCGACGCCGAACGGGAGCAGGCCGCGCTGGACTTCGTCCGGTTCATGACCGGCCCCGCCTACGCCGACTACGTGAAGTCCGCGAAGACCTTCCCCGTGCTCCAGGGGGTGGACGGTCCGCAGGACGTCTCCCCCGTGCTCCAGGACGTCAAGAAGGCGTACGACAACGGCGCCGTCGTCGCCTTCAACTCCGACATCCCCGGCATGGCCGGGCTGGCGCCGCTGATGTCGGAGCTGATCGCCGGGCAGAAGGACCCACAGAAGGCCGCCACCCAGCTGCAGGGCCAGGTCGAGCAGGCGGCGAAGGCCGCCGGGCTGCCCGGATGGTGACCTCGGTACCCCCGCGCGAGCGTCCCCCGGGCACCGAGACCACACCCCCCGCCCCGCACCCCGCCGGCGGGGGCGGCGGCGAGACCGGGGACCCCGGGCGGCGGGGCTGGCTGCCCTGGGCGCTGCCCGCCGTGCTGCTGGTGGCGCTCTTCTTCGCGCTGCCGTTCGCGCTCAACGCCCGCTTCGCCTTCTCCGCCTGGACGGGGTTCCGCTCGGAGATCACCTGGAGCGGCCTGGACAACTTCCGCACGCTCGTCGAGCAGGATCTCCTGACGAACGCCGTCACGGTGACCGTGCTCTACGCGATCCTGTGCATGGCCATCCAGAACACCGTCAGCCTGAGCCTCGCGCTCGCCCTGCAGCGGACGGACCGGGTCAACACCGTGTTCAGGTCGGTGTTCTTCCTGCCGACTCTCGTCTCGCCGCTGGCCGCCGGTTACATCTGGCGGGGCATCCTCGATCCGGCGGGCCCGGTCAACTCCTTCCTCGGCATCGACTGGGCCTGGCTGGGCGAGCCCGCGACCGCGTTGCTCACGGTCGCGTTCGTGGACGCCTGGAAGTGGAGCGGGCTGATCACCCTCGTCTACATCGCGGGCCTCAACTCGGTGCCCAGGGAGCTCATCGAGTCGGCCACGGTCGACGGCGCGGGCCCCTGGACCCGCTTCGCCCGGGTGAGGTTCCCGCTGCTGGCTCCCGCGATCACCTTCAACGTCGCGGTCACCCTGGTCGGCGCGCTCAGCGCCTACGACGTGATCGCCGCCACCACCGGCGGCGGCCCCGGCGACCACACCAGAGCACTGAACATCGTCATGCGCCAGCAGTGGGGGCAGGGGTTCTTCGGCTCCGCCAGCGCGCTCAGCCTCACGGTGACGCTGCTCGTGATCGCGACGGCGGTACCCCTGGTCTGGTGGCTGCGCCGCAGGGAGGTCACCGGATGAGAGTCGTCAAGTACACGCTGCTGTCGCTGTTCGCGATCCCCTGGGTGGTCGTGCCGTTCTGGCTGGTCGTGGTGAACTCCTTCAAGCCCGCGGGCGAGGCGGCCGAACTCGGCCTCGGCCTGCCCCGGCAGTGGGCGATCGTCGAGAACTACACGACCGTCGTCGACACCGGCGACTACCTGGGCGGGCTCGCCAACAGCCTCATGATCGCGGTACCCGTCGTGCTGGCCGTGCTGCTGCTCGGCGCGGCGGCGGCGTGGGCCTACGGCCGAGGCGACTCGCGGTGGCTGCGCGCGACCTACTTCGTACTCAGCCTGTCGATCCTCATCCCCCCGTCGATCATCCCGACCGTCCACGTGCTGCGCGGGCTCGGCCTGGACGGCACGCCGTTCGGCTACGCGCTGGTCCTGATCGGCACCCGGCTGGGCATCGTGGTCTTTCTGGCCACCGGGTTCGTCAGGGCCTTCCCGCCCGACCTGGAGGACGCCGCCGCCATCGACGGGGCGTCCCGGCCGCAGATCTTCGCGCGCATCCTGCTGCCGCTGCTGCGCCCGGTGCTCTTCGTCGGGAGCGTCATCCTGGTCATCAACGTCTGGAACGACTTCTTCTTCGGGCTGTTCCTCCTCAAGGGGCAGGACAACGCGACCCTGCCCCTCACCCTCTTCCAGTTCGCCTCCGGCACGCTGCAGACCCTGCAGTGGAACCTCGTCTTCGCCCACGTCCTGCTGACCACGCTGCCGCTGGTGGCGGTGTACGTGTTCGCGCAGAAGCATGTCCTCGCCGGGCTCACAGAAGGAGCACTCAAAGGATGACCGACCAACCGTTCGCGCTCGCCGTCGAGTGGGTGAGGCGCATGGTCCGCGAGGGGAAGCTCCCGTGCGCGGTGCTCGGGGCGGCCACCTCGCAGGGCACGGTGCTGCTGGAGTCCTTCGGAGAGCACGACGGGCGCGCGACCCGCGCCGACGACCACTTCGCGCTGTTCTCGGTGACCAAGCCGCTGGTCGGCCTGCTGGCCATGCGCCAGGTGGAGCGGGGCCTGCTCTCGCTGCGCCGCCCGCTCCGTGACGCGGTGCCCGGCTTCGGCGGGCTGCGCTCCGACGAGGTCACGCTCTGGCACCTGCTGACCCACACCAGCGGCATCGCCGAGCAGACGCTCACCCCGGACGACCTGGTGGAGCACCTGATCGCCGCCCCCGCGCTGTTCGAGGCGGGCACGCTCAGCCAGTACTGCAACATCGGCTTCGCCGGCATCTCCGAGATGATCAGGGATGTCACCGGCAGGGATCTGGCCGACGTGATCGACACCGACCTGAACGCGCTGGTGCCCGGCGGCGGGCGGATCACCTTCGACCCGGCCTGCGACCCGGCCGAGGTCAAGGCCGTCGAGCTGCTCGGAATCGACTACGACAGGTTCGTCCGGCTCCGGCATCCGGCCGGGGGCCTGTTCTCCCGTGCCGAGGACCTGCTCGCGCTGGGCAGCGCCCTGCTCCGCGGCGACCGGGCGCCGGTCCACCCGATCACGCTGGCCGCCATGACGGAACCCCAGACCACGGGCCTGGTCAAGCTGCAGCCCGACCCGGTCAACGCCGGCCAGGACTGGGGGCTGACCTGGAACCTGCGCCACTCCGCGCCCGGCCTGCTGGAGCGGCGGCTCTACGGGCACGGCGGCGCCTCCGGATGCCAGTGGTGGATGTATCCCGACCACGACGCCTGCTTCGTACTGCTGATCAACGTGATGGCACCCAGCCTGCACGGGGTCGACATCGACGGACTGCACAACGCCTTCACGACGGGTCTCGGCGCATGATCCACGTCCCGGGAACCCCCGGCATGGCACGGGCCGTCTCGGGCGGCCAGGTGCCGGTCGGCTCCTCCCCGCCCGCCGAGGCGGTCGCCTGCCACACCTGCGGGCTCACCGACCCGGTCGGCGTCGACGACCCCTCCCCGCGCCTGTCCTGGGCGGCCAGGCTGCTCCATCCCGAGCGGCTGACGGTGTCCACCGGCGGGCGCGAGGTGTGGGCGCGGGACCTCCCGCCGGGTACGAGCTGGGCCGATGTCCCGGAAGAGGCGCTGGAGCCGCTCACCCCGTACACCTGGTCGGTCGCCGGGCACCTCGGCGGCACCTTCGTGACCGGCCTGCGCGCGGGCGGCGCCTGGGACGCCCCCTGGGTCGAGGACGGCGGGAACGAGAGCGGCGAGGGCGCCGTCCGCCTCGGCGGGACGTTCTGCTGGGAGCCTCGGCCGGGACGGGTCTGGCTGGCGACCACCGCGCTGGGCGTCTACCGGGCGCTGCTGAACGGTGAACGGCTCGGCGACGAGGAACTCGCCCCCGGCTGGACCGACTACGGCCGCCGGGTCCGCTACCGGCTGGCCGACGTCACCGCGCTGCTCCGTACCGGGGAGAACCTGCTGGAGATCTGGCTCGCCCCCGGCTGGTACGCCGGTCACGTCGCGGCGGGCGGGCCGCGCCGATACGGCGACCACCCCGCCGCCAGCGCGCGGCTGTTCCTGCGCGACCCGGAGGGCGTTCATCCGCTCGCGGCCACCGGCCCCGGCTGGACGGCCGGAGACCTGGGCATGCCCCGCGCCGACCTGGTGATGGGCGAGACCGTCCACCTCGTCTCCTCCCCCGATCTCGAACCCTCGCCCCGCACCGGCGAAACCCCACCCGGCCGGGGCGGAACCGCGCGGCTCGCGGGTTCCGGCCGGGAGCGGGCCGTGGCCGTGGCGCAGCCGCCGCCCGGTCTGCTGGTGGAGGCCGATCCCGCTCCCCCGGTGCGGGAGATCGGCACCCTGGCCGCGGCGTCGGTCACCGAGCCCGTCCCCGGCGTTCACCTGCTCGACTTCGGCCGCAACGTCGTGGGGCGGCTCCGGCTGCGGATCGACACGCCGTACCCGGTCCATCTGGTGGTCCGCCACGGCGAGGAGCTCACCGCGACCGGCCGTCTCTACGACGCCAACCTGCGCACGGCCGAGCAGCGCGACGAGTTCCTCCTCCCCGCCGGATGCCACGTCGCGGAGCCCGCGTTCACCTTCCACGGGTTCCGCTACGCCGAGGTCACCGGATGGCCGGGCGGCATGTCCGCGGGTGACGCCGAGGCGGTGCTCCTGTCCTCGGCGCTGCCCGTCACCGGCACCCTGACCGCCTCCGACCCCGCCGTCAGGCAGCTGGTCTCCAACATCGTCGCCTCCGCCGAGGGCAACCTGCTCAGCGTGCCCATGGACTGCCCGCAGCGTGACGAACGGGCCGGCTGGACCGCCGACATCTCGGTGTTCGCCTCGACGCTGAGCTTCCTCCGGCACACCCAGGCATTCCTCTCCGGCTGGGTGACGACGCTGATCGACGGCCAGCGGCGGGACGGGGCCGTCCCGCACGTGGCCCCGGTACTGCCCGAGTACGGGTTCGACTCGCCGGTCTGGTCCGACGCGATCGTGGAGGTGCCCTGGCTGCTGTGGCGGCGCTACGGCGACGACCGGACCCTGCGCCGGGCGTACGGGCCGATGCGGCGCTGGGCCGACTACTGCCTGGCGCAGTGTGACGACGGGGTCCGCCCCGGCCGGGCGCTGGGCGACTGGCTGGCCCCCGGAACCGTGGAGACGCCCAAGAGCCTGATCGCCACCGCCGCCCTCGCGCGGAGCCTGCGCCTGATCGCCGACGTCGCCGGCGTGCTCGGCGAGCCGCACGCCAGGGAGTACGGCGAGGCCTCGACCATGGTCTCGGGCGCCTTCCAGCGGGCCTTCCTCACCGAACACCGGCTGCGCACCGAGACCCAGACCGGGTACGCCCTCGCCCTGGCCTGGGACCTCGTCCCGCCCAAGAACCGTGCCCGGACCGCGGCGGCGCTAGCGGAGCTGGTCAGGGCGGACGGCCACCGGCTCATGACCGGTTTCGTCGGCACGCCGCTGCTGCTGCCGACGCTCTCGGAGACCGGCCACCACGACGTCGCCTGCCGGGTCTTCAACCAGGAGGGGCACCCCTCCTGGCGCTACCAGCTGCGGGCGGGCGCGACCAGCATGTGGGAGCGGTGGGACGCCTGGCACCACCGGCGGGGCATGCACACCCCGACGATGAACTCCTTCAACCACTACGCCTACGGCTGCGTCGGCGACTGGCTCTTCCGCCACGTCGCCGGTGTCGGCGACGACCCCCGCGGGGTGAACGGCGGGTTCACCGAGCCGCTGCTGCGGCCGGGCCCCGTCCCGCTGCTGCGGCAGGCGCACGCCAGGTACGACAGCCCCGCGGGCACCGTCGAGTCGGGATGGCGCGCCGGGCCCGACGGTCTGCAGTTCGTCTTCCGCGTCCCACCCGGCGTGACCGCCCGCGCGGTGCTCCCCGTCCACGGCACCTGGGACGGTATGACCGTCAACGGCACCTTCCTGATGGGGCTGGCCGAGCGGCTCCCCACCAGGCGGCTGGCCGACGGCTCGTGCTCGCTGGACCTGCCGTCGGGCCGCTGGTCGATCACGGCTCCGGCCGCCGCCGCCGACCCGCTGCTCTCCGCCTGGGACGAGTTGTGACCGCCTCCCCTTCCGCACGGTGAGAGCGCCCCGGCCGCCGCCGTGACGGCGGCCGGGC
>NZ_JBEXGU010000157.1:0-21300 GCF_040607515.1 Streptosporangium sp. NPDC005286
GGTGGGGCCGCGGGTGGGTGGGATGTTCCGTGCCGCCCTTATTCTGGCGGTGCGCGGGGCGAGGGCGCGCACCCGGCCCCCGGCGATCCCGGTGCCGGGGTCGCCGGGGGCCGAGGCGGTTTCAGGAGGCGCTGAGGCGTTTGAGGGCGCTGCGGACCTTCGCCGGGTCGTTCGTGGGCCAGAAGGGCGGCAGGGAGTCGCGCAGGAACCCGGCGTAGCGGGCCGTCGCCAGCCGCGGGTCCAGCACCGCGACCACACCCTTGTCGTGCTGGCTGCGGAGCAGGCGGCCCGCGCCCTGTGCGAGGAGCAGCGCGGCGTGGGTGGCGGCGACCGACATGAACCCGTTGCCGCCCTTGGCGGCCACATGGCGCTGGCGAGCGGAGCTGAGCGGGTCGTCCGGGCGGGGGAAGGGGATGCGGTCGATGATGACCAGGCGCAGCGAGGGGCCGGGGACGTCGACGCCCTGCCAGAGGGAGAGCGTGCCGAACAGGCAGGTCGGCTCGTCCTCGGCGAACTGCTTGACCAGCAGCATCGTGGAGTCGTCGCCCTGGCAGAGCAGCGGCACGCTCAGCCGGTCGCGCAGGGCCTCGGTGGCCGCCTTGGCGGCCCGCATCGAGGAGAACAGGCCGAGAGTGCGGCCCCCCGCGGCTTCGATCAGCTCGGTGATCTCGTCGATGTAGGCCTCGGGCAGGCCGTCACGGCCCGGCTGGGGCAGGTGCTTGGCGACGTAGAGGATGCCGCTGCGGGGGTGGTCGAAGGGAGAGCCGACGTCGATGCCGTTCCAGCCGGCCCGGCTCTTGCCGGCCTTCTTCCCGGACTTGGGGGCGGCGCGCTCCTCGCCCGTCTCGTCCTCCTCGGCGGGCTTCCCGCCGCCCTCGGCGCCAAGGCCCCACTGGCGGGCCAGCCCGTCGAAGGCGCCGCCGAGGGCGAGCGTGGCCGAGGTCAGGATGACCGTACGGTCGCCGAAGAGCCTGTCGCGGAGCATGCCCGCCACGGTCAGCGGCGCCACCCGCAGCAGGGGCGGCCGCCGGTCGGTGCCCGCCTCCAGCCAGACCACCTCGGCCCGGTCGATCTCCTCGGCGTGGCCGAAGGCGTCGAGCATGCGCTGCGCGGTGTCGTGCACCTCGTCCAGGGAGGTGAAGGCCGCCTTGCGCAGTCCCGCGCCCTCCGGGTCGTCCTTGTCGCCGGTGCGCGGGCCAAGGGCGGTGATGCACGCCCACGCCGAGTCGCGGATCAGGGCGAGCGTCAGCCCGAGCACGTCGGGAAGCTCGTCGAGGCGCCCGGCGGGGGCGGCGGCGAGGAGGGCCCTGAGGTCCTCTCCGGCCTCCATGAGCCGGTCGGCCAGGTGCTGCTCGATGAGCTTGCCGACCCGCCGCACGGCCACCGTGACCATGGTCTCCGACAGCTCGCCGCTGACCACCGAGGTGACGCGGTCGACCAGCTCGTGAGCCTCGTCGACCACGACCACCTCGTGCTCGGGCAGGAGCGGGAAGTCCTCCATTGCGTCGATGGCGAGCAGCGCGTGGTTGGTCACGACCACGTCGGACTCGCCGGCGCGGGCGCGGGCCAGTTCGGCGAAGCACTCCATGCCACTCGGGCAGCGCGTGGCTCCCAGGCACTCCCTGGCGCTGACCGAGAACTGGCGCCAGGCCTGCTCGTTGACGCCGGGGACCAGCTCGTCGCGGTCACCGGTCTCGGTCTCGTTCGACCACTCCTGGATGCGCTGGACCATCCGGCCCGTCGCGTTGACCTCCCGGGGGTCGAAGAGCTGGTCCTGCTCCTCGTCGGGCCACCCCGCGCTCGCCTTGTAGCGGCACAGGTAGTTGCGGCGGCCCTTGAGGATCGCGAACGTGGGCTCGTGCGGCAGCTGCGGGGCGAGGGCCTTGGCGAGGCGGGGCAGGTCGCGGTCGACGAGCTGGCGCTGGAGCGCGATGGTGGCGGTGGAGACGACCACGGCTCCCTTGGAGGTCATCGCGTGCCTGATCGAGGGGATCAGGTAGGCCAGCGACTTGCCGGTGCCGGTGCCCGCCTGGACGGCCAGGTGGTCGCCCGACTCGATCGCGTGCTGCACCGCCCTCACCATGGTGATCTGTCCGGGGCGTTCGACCCCGCCCACCGCCTCGACGGCGGTGCTCAGCAGGTCCTCAACCGGGGGAATGTCCACCTTTGAGGAGACGTCTTCGGGAGCGGTGATGGAGTCGGTCGGCACGACAGCCAACCGTACCGGCTCGCTCCGACAAGCGTGGCGGCTCCGGCGGGCGCGGTGCGCCCCGCCTCCTCGGTCCTGTCGTGATCCACCGGGCCGACTCCGGGAGGCCGATACCTCCAGTTGGTGATCCACGTGTCACAGGTTCCGCTCCCGGTTCGGAAAGACGACCCGCCGGACCCTGCCGGATCTCCTCCGGGGTGCTTTCGCGCTCGGTCATCGGAATCGCCGGGTGGAGGCCCTGTCGTTCGCGGCGGGGAGGAAACGCGGAAAACGGTGCCGTCCGGTGGCGGTGAGTGACAGACTCGGTGCGTGCTGGTGACGGAAATGCTCAAGCTCGCGCCCTCGCCTGAGCAGGGGCAGGGGCAGGGGCAGCGTGCCGACCTGCACTCGTGGGGTTTCCATCGACTGAGGACGTTCGTGACGTACAAAGCGGTTTCGGCCGGGGTGGCGGTGCGGCCGGTGGATTCGCGTAACACCTCCCGCACCTGCCCGGGGGGCGGCCACATCGACAAACGGAATCGTCCTACCCGGGATGACTTTCGTGGTGTTTCGTACAGGCTCGCCGGCCTGGCGGATTACTTCGCGGCGATCAATATCGGTCGCCGCGCAGTGCGTCATGCTGCCGGCGACGCGGCCTGAACCGTCGAATCCATCGACGGCGAGAAACTGCGGGCTCGGCCCCCAGGGCCGAGAAGCTGACCTGGGCGTATGGCCTTCCCCCTGTGAGGGTCAAGCCTGGGGGGACATCTGGGCCCTGAAGCAGGTTCCCCCGCTCTTGAGCTTACGCTCGGATATAGTCCCCTTTAGGTGTTCTATTGCGTACCCTTTGCTCGTTAGGCGGTGACCGAGAGTGATGGTCGGCGTGACGGTGTCCGCCGCGATTGCACCGCGATTGCACCGCGTGAGGTGCGATTGCCCTGCAAAGTCCCTGCTCGAACTGGATGTTTGGGGCGTTTGAGTACATTATGTCCTCCATGTCGGAAGTTGTCCCGTTGCCGTCGTTCGGCGAGGTGTTCTTTGACGAGCGTGGCCAGGAGCGGGTGCTCCGGGTCACCTGGCACGAAGGCACGCTGGTGCTGAGCCTGTGGCGTGGCGAGATGTGCACCGCGAGTTTCCGCATGCCCATGAACGACGTGGGGCGGCTGGTCGACACCCTTGACGAGGGCTTCGTCCAAGCCGGTGGGCAGTACCCCGACGAGGTGGGCGAGCCCGTTCACACCGAGCAGCGCCCCCACGCCGAACAGCAGATCCACAGTGAGTATCCCGGCACCGGTCAGTACGCCAGACCTCGGCCCGAGGACTACGCCCAGCCCCAGCAGTATCCCGACCCGGCCGGTCACGTTCCCGTGCCGGACGAGCCCCGCCAGGCCGCCACGCTCGGGCCGAACGACGTGCTCGTCGCGCGGGGAGTGGTGCCTGCGCCGGATCGACCCGACTGGTCTCAGGATCGGATGGCGCCGGGGCACGGCTCCGCCGACGCCGTGCCGCGCGAGAACATGATCGTGAACGACGCCCTGCCCTACGGGCAGCCGCAGTCCTTCGATCCGCTCGGTACGGGCCCGGTGCCCGGCGAGGCCGCCTACCAGATGCCGGGCGACCGTTACCCGCTCGCGCAGCAGCCCGCTCCGTACGGCGCCCAGCAGCCGGACCCCTACGGCACGCCCGCGCAGCAGCCCGCCGACCGGTTCGGCGCCCAGCAGCCCGATCCGTACGGCGTGCCGCCCCAGCAGCGGCCCGTCGACCCGTTCGCGTCGCACGCCGACCAGTTCCCCAACCCCGCCCGCCGGCCGGATCCCGACCCCTACGGGCAGGGGCAGCAGAACTCGACGGACCCCTTCGGGTTCGCCGCCCAGCAGCAGGCCGGGGGCCACGGGACCCAGCAACCCGACCCGTACGGCTACCCGGCCCCCGCGCAGCCGGATCCCTACGCGTTCGGCACCGCGCAGCCGCACCAGGCCGGTCACCCCGCCGACCTCCGAGACCTGTACGGCTCGCCACCCGCCTACCCGCAGCAGGACGTCGATCCGTCCGACCCGCTGGGCCTGGGAGGCCAGTCCGCACCCGACCAGAGGCTGCCGCGCCCCTACCTCCAGGACCCGCCGCACTCCACGGGTGAGAGACTCCGCCCCGAACAGGGCTACGACGACCGGTACGACCGCCGTCGTGACGAGCACCAGTACGACGACAGGCGCCGCGAGGGACGGCGCCGTGACGACCGGGAAGAACGCCGGGAGTGGTGACTCTCCAGGGGATGTGAGTTCCCCGGAGGCGGGTTCCGTCGTGTCGTCCCGGGCGCGAGATCCACGTCCGAGGTAGCGTCGTTCTGTCCGCCGGGGGTGAAACCCGGCGCTCCGCTGTTCCGGGCGGTTCGCGAGGCGCGCGGGGGCACGGAAGCCGATCGATCCCTACCGGGCGGGGTGGCGTGGACCAGTCGACCGTGGTGCAGACGCTGGCCGTGTCCGTCCTCGGCATCGCGGTGGCCGCGGTCGCCAGGCGCAGGGGGTGGCCGGCGCCGCTGCTGCTGGTGCTCGCGGGCCTGGTGCTGTCTCCCCTCTTCCCCGAGTACGAGCTCGACTCCGACCTGGTCCTGCTGGTCTTCCTGCCCCCGCTGCTCTACTCGGCGGCGGTCGACAGCTCCTACCTGAGGCTCAAGGACTTCCGCAGGCCGATCGGGCTGCTCTCGATCGGCCTGGTGCTGTTCACCACGCTGGTCATCGGGTGGATCACCCACCTGCTCCTGCCCGAGCTGCCGCAGGCCGCCGCGTTCGCGCTGGGCGCGATCGTGGCCCCGCCCGACGCGGTCGCCGCCGTCGCCGTGGCCCGCAGGCTCGGGCTGCCCCGCAGGACGGTCACCATCCTGGTGGGGGAGAGCCTGTTCAACGACGCCACCGCGCTCACCGCCTACCGGGTGGCGGTCGCGGCCGCGCTGGGAGGGGGCATCACCTGGCCGGAGGTCACCGCCGACTTCGCCCGGTCCGCGGTGGGCGGCGTGCTGATGGGCCTCGGGCTCGCCTGGATCCTGGCCCGGGTGCTGATCCGGTTGCGCGACCCGCTCATCGAGAACACCGTCATGCTGCTCGTCCCGTTCGCCGTCTACCTGGCGGCCGAGAGCGTGCACGTCTCCGGTGTGATCGTCGTGGTGATCGTCGGGCTCTACATCGGCCATCGCCTGCCCAGGGCGGGCTTCAGTACCCGGCTGCTGTCCGAGGCGGTCTGGCGGGTCCTCGGGTTCTTCCTGGAGACGATCGTCTTCGCGCTGATCGGCCTGCAGTTCTGGCCGATCATGAGAGGGCTGGAGTGGGCCAACCCGTGGAAGCTCGCCGGGATGGCGCTGGTCGTCTTCGCCGCCGTGGTGGTCACCAGGGCGCTCTGGGTCGTGCCCAGCCTCTACCTGCCCCGGATGCTGTCCGCGAAGATCCGCGAGAGCGAGCCCCACGCGCCGACCTGGAAGCAGGTGACCATCGTGAGCTGGGCGGGCATGCGCGGAGTGGTCTCCCTCGCCGCGGCCTTCGCCATTCCGCAGACCCTGCGGGGCCGCGACCTGCTGCTCTTTCTCACCTTCTCGGTGGTGATCGGCACCCTCCTGGTCCAGGGCCTGACGTTCCCGGCGCTGATCCGCAGGTTGAAGATCTCCAACGAGCGGGAGATCTACACCGACAACCTGGCCGAGGCGGCCGCCCAGCAGGCGGCCACCTCCGCCTCGCTGGCCCGGCTGGACGAGCTGGTGGGCGAGGGCGTCGACGAGGTCTATCGGGAGGTCGTCGACCAGCTCAGGGCACGCGCCGAGCGCCGTACCCTCGCCGCCTGGGAGCGACTGGGCAGCGGCACGGGACCACAGGGGGAGGAGACGCCCAGCACGGTCTACCGGCGGCTCCGCCGTGAGATGCTGGCGGTCGAGCGCGAGGTTTTCGTATGCCTCCGCGACGAGCGGCGCATCGACGACGAGGTGCTCCGCCGGGTTCTCCACGAGATCGACTTCGAGGAGGCCATTCTGGAGCGCGACTAGCCTCTGTCAGCCGCCCTGGGTGTAGACGGTCTTCCACCGCGAGCACCGCCCGGTCGGCCGTGCGGAGGTGCCCCGGCAGGTCCTCGCCTTGATCTGCAGGACCCCGCCGACGTCCTTGCGGAACGTTCCCGGGCCGGGAACGCAGTTGTAGTAGGACGCCGTGTGCCACCGTCCGTTCTGAGAGCTCAGGTAACGTATCTGGGCCCACGCGCAGCCCGAGCCACGGGTGTCCTCCAGCGTGCCGTACACGACGAGGCCCGACTGGCCGACGGCGACCTTGCCCCAGGCCGCGGCGAGCCCGTCGGTGGAGTGCAGGGGGCCCCATTTCCAGACCGTGGGGGCGGCGGTGGAGGCCAGCGCCGGGGCCGAACCGCCGAGAGCGAGTGCCGCGGCGGTGGTCAGGCCGAGCAGGACACGAAGACCGGTACGCATGGAGGGGTTCCAAACTCTTGAGCATCGTTACATGTCAAGAGATAGGCCCCCGCGCTTGGAAAAGACTTGCGGCTGACATCCCCGCGGGGTGGGGGAACCCCGCTGCCGCCGGTCAGCCGATGATTTTGTCCACGTAGCACCACCGCCAGTCCTCGCCCGGTTCGAACGAGGCGATGACCGGATGGCCGATCACCGTCGCGTGGGCGGTGGCGTGCTTGTTGGGAGAGGAGTCACAGCAGCCGATGTGCCCGCAGGACAGGCACTTGCGCAGGTGAACCCAGCGATCTCCGGTCGCGAGGCACTCCTCGCACCCCTGCGGCGTGCGTGGCTCCGGGTCCTGGGCCTGCGCGAGATGTTGACAGATCTGCATGGTCTCCCCCTTCGTTCGAACACTGATGATCGTACGGCCGGAGCCGCGGTGCGGTCCCCAACGCCTCGCAGTCCGGGTAACGAGCCGGTACGACAGGCGCCTGCCGCACCGGCCCGTTGGGTAGGGTCTGGGCATGCGACCCCTTCCGCGACGAATCCCCGCCCTCGCCGCCTCAGCGCTCGCCGCCGCCCTGATCACCACCGGTTGCTCAGAGATCCAGGAGGTGAGCCAGGGTATCGACAAGGCACAGCAGTGCGTGCAGGCCGCGGGCATCGTCACCGAGACCGTCTCGAAGGTCTCCGGCCTGCTCAACGACCCCGCCGCGATGGAGCAGGCGCTGAAGGACGGGGGCGCCAAGCTGGGCGACCTGGCCGACAAGGCGGCCAACACCTCGCTGAAGGAGGCGGCCGACGGCGTCTCCAACACCCTGGAGGGCTTCAACGTCCCCGATGCCAACAGCGCCATCGACACCGCGCAGAAGGTGGCGACCGACTCGGTGCGGTGGGTCGAGCAACTGACCAACGCCTGCGGATAGCCCTCACCTGCGGGGGTTCCGTCAACCCGGGTTCTCTATGGGGAATGTGGCTGAAATAGCGTCGTTCTCATGAAGCCTCCGGAGCGTGAACCGGACCCCCGGTTCACCCTTGCCAACGAACGCACCTACCTGACCTGGCTGAGCACATCGCTCGCGCTGAGCGCGGGCGGTGTGGCCATGGCCGCGGTCTCCGCCGATGTCTTCGTCCCCTGGATGCGGACCCTGCTCGCGGTGGTCCTGGTGTCGTTGTCGGCTCTGGCGGCCGCGATGGCCTACCCCCGCTGGCGTCGTGTTCAGCACGCCCTGCGCAACTCCGCCCCGCTGCCGCCTCCCGCCCTCGCACCCCTGTTCGGGTACGGCGTGGCGACGGTCGCGGTGCTCGCCCTGATCCTCATTCTGCTGTCGCGATGAACAGCCCCTGGGACGAGGGCCTGCAGAGCGAGCGGACCCAGCTCGCCTGGATACGTACCAGCGCCATGCTGGCCGTCACCGCCCTGGCCGGTGCGGGCATCGCCCTGCGCGCCGGCACGCCCCTGATAGCGATCATCCCCTTCGTTCCGGCCCTGCTCTGCGCCGGCCTCCTGCTGACCCACACGGGCATCCGTTTCCGCCGCGTCCAGAAGGCGCTCCACCAGAGCCGTCCCCTCGACAACCGGGCCGACGCCCTCATCGCCTGGCTCGGTACCCTCGCCACCGCGGCCGGAGCCATCGCCTTCGTGCTGGCGAGGTTCGGAAAATAGGGACCTCGCGGCGTGTCTCGATTGGATGATCCGTCCGGCCGCCCGGCGCCGATCTCGGCGTACCTCGTCGCGAGCTGCGGGCCGTCCGCGCCGACCGGCTCCTCGGCCTGCCGCCGGGGCCCGTGCACGACCGGATCGAGGCGGAGACGAACCACCGCGCCGCGTGGCCGTACGAGATCCTGACCACCCGTGACCGGCGGACCCTGCTGCCCGGCCGGGGCGTCCCCGGCCCGCCGTGCGGCCGTGAAACGGCCCGGCCGGCACCGGAGGCGCCCCGTGAACCGGATCGGGCTCGGTGTCGAGGGTCCGGTGCGGGGCCGGATCAGGGCCGGATCAGGGCCGGGGGTCGCCGCCGAGGGCGACGGTCTCGGCGACCTCCGCGTGGCGCTCGGCCTCCTCGGCGGCGAACCGCTCGGTGTCGAGCTTCTCGGCGATGTCCTCGTCCTGCCGCATCAGCGCATCCAGGCTCTGGCCCGTCATGTCCAGCACGCCCATGTCGGCGTAGGCCTTCTGCAGGCGGGGGCTCCACAGCCCGATGTCCTTGACGCAGGGAACGATGCGGCTGAAGAGCAGCGAGCGGAACAGCTTGAGATATTGGGATTTGTCAACGGATTCCATGGCATCGGCGACCTCGGCCTTGTTCAGGCACAGGTTCTCCCAGGTCTCCTGGCCGCGCAGCCGGTCGCGCATCAGGTAGCAGCCCTCGATGACGAAGTCCTCGCGCTCGCGCAGCTCCGACTCGCTGAGCTGGCGGTAGTAGTCGCGCAGCGCCATCCGGCCGAAGGCCACGTGCCTGGCCTCGTCCTGCATCACGTAGGCGAGGATCTGCTTGGGCAGCGGCTTGGTGGTGATGTCGCGCATCACGCCGAAGGCGGCCAGGGCGAGGCCCTCGATGAGCACCTGCATGCCGAGGTAGGGCATGTCCCAGCGGGAGTCGCTCAGCGTGCTGTCGAGCAGCGACTTCAGGTGCGGGTTGATGGGGTAGGCCAGCCCCACCTTCTCCTGGAGGAAGCGGGCGTAGGTCTCGGCGTGGCGGGCCTCGTCCATGGTCTGGGTGGCGGCGTAGAACTTGGAGTCGAGGTCGGGGACCGACTCCACGATCCTGGCCGAGCAGATCATCGCGCCCTGCTCCCCGTGCAGGAACTGGGAGAACTGCCAGGAGGCGCCGTGCAGGCGCACCTCCTTGCGCTGCTTTTCGTCCATCCGCTCCCAGAGCGGGGTGCCGTGGATCGCGATGGTCTCGTCGGGGACGCCGAGCACGTTGTACGGGTCGACCTCCAGGTCCCAGTCGATGCGTTTGACCGAGTCCCACTGCTTGTCCTTGCCCTTCTGGTAAAGGGCGAGCATACGGTCCCTGCCGTTGTCGTACTCCCAGGTGAAGCGGGCGGCTCCGGCCGCCTCGACGTCCCACGTGGAAAGCTCGGCGGGGATGGTGTAGAGATCGTGTGTCGACATGCGGCCTCCAGAGACGTACACCGTACGTACGCAACGAGCGTGTCACGTACACTGTACGTACGTCAATGGAACCAATGAGGGGACAATGGTCATATGCCTGCCGAGCCACTGTCCCGAGCACGTATCGTCGCCACGGCGATCGACCTGATCGAGCGAGAGGGCGCCGACGCGGTGTCCATGCGCGCGATCGCCGCCGAACTGGGTGTGGGCGTGATGTCGCTCTACAACCATGTGCCGAACAAGGAGGCGCTGCTGGACGCGGTGGCCGAGACCGTGCTGTCGCAGATCGAGTTCACCGACGACCCGGACGCCGAATGGACTGACCGGGTGCGCATGCAGGCGCTCGCCTTCCGGCAGATCGCGCATCACTACCCGCGGTGCACGATGGTGGTGGTCAGCCGCCAGCTCCGTTCCACCGCCGGCCTGCTCCCGGTGGAGCGGGCGCTGGCCACGCTGCGCGGCGCGGGCTTCGGGGGCGACGAGGCGGTGCGCGCCCTGCGGGTGTTCATCGCCTACATCGTGGGCTCGCTGCTGAGGGAGGTCGGGGTGACCCCGACGTTCGCCCCGGTGCACCGATCCGACGTCCGTGTCAGCGAGGTCGACCCCCTGCTGTTCCCACAGGTCGGTGAGCTGGCTCCGGCACTCCACGAGTGCGACCACGAGGCGGAGTTCGCCTTCGGCCTCGAACTGCTCATCCAGGCGATGGCCCTGCAGCTCAAGAGGTGACGCCCGGGACCTCGCGGCCCCGGGCGCCGGAGAGTGTTCCCTTCCCCTGGACACTCTCCATGCGGGTCAGTACCAGTTGCTCGACCGGAAGTGACCCCACGCGCCGCACGGTGACCCGTAGCGGCTCTTGATGTAGCTCAGACCCCAGTGGATCTGCGTGATCGGGTTGTACCGCCAGTCCCCGCCGCTGCCGCCCATCTTCGAGCCGGGCAGTGCCTGCGGGATGCCGTACGCCCCCGAGGAGTGGTTGTAGGCGCGGTGGTTCCAGTTGCTCTCCCTGGTCCAGAGGCTGTCCAGGCAGCGGAACTGGCTGTGCGGCCACGCGCGGCGGGAGACGAGACGATAGGCGATCGTCTTGTTCCTGCTCTTGGCGGTCCTCGCGACCGCCTTCACTCTTGGCTTCACCTGGGTGACCCAGGTGAGGCGATGAACGGTTCTCGCCGTCCCTTTCCTGGACGACTCGGCCGTGCTGTCGGCCTGTCCCGGCGTCGAGGACCCGACCATCGCCGAGGCGGCGAGAACGGTCACGACTGTGTTGCGCAGAACGCGGTAGCTGTTCACATGGATCCTTGTCCTTGGGCCGCGTGCGGAAGTCGCAGGAGGGCACGTAGGTGCTTCTCGTACGGTCGGCGATCCGGCGCCCGTGGCTCGGGCGGGGAACGTCCGCGCGGTCTCGCCGGCCTGTTTCCGGCATGAGACGCCGCGGCGGTCTCTCTAGGCGGCTTTCTAGTACGCGAGAGAGTGTCGGACGGCGGATGGGACACGCGAAGGGAAGGTGTTTGCCCGATCTTCTTGATCTACGGGAGATTCGGCGAGGGTCCGGTTACGACCGGCGAATCGCCCATGCGTGGAGACGGTGTGAAAATCACCCCGTCATGGGGTTTCAGATCACCGCTTCGGGATCAGTGGATCAGTACCAGCCCCGCGAGCCGAAGTGCGCCCACGCCCGGCACGGCGATCCGTAGCGCTGCTTGATGTATCCGAGTCCCCATCTGATCTGTGTCCTGGGGTTGGTGCGCCAGTCGCGGCCGGCGTCGGCCATCTTGCCCGCGGGCAGTGCCTGCGGGATTCCGTAAGCCCCCGAGTAGCGGTTGCGGGCGCGGTGGTTCCAGTTGCTCTCCCTGGTCCAGAGCCTGCTGAGGCAGTTGAACTGGGCTCTGCTCCAGCCGTGCGCGGCCACCATCGGCCTGGCGACGGCCTGGTTGCCCGTTCTCGCCGAGGACGCCTGGGCGACCGTGGTGGTGGTGCCGAGGGTGAGCGCCGAGGCGATCATCAGCACACCGGTACGGCGTAGCGTCGACATGGGACTCCCTTGTGCCTTGGGGTTGAGGGACGGCCGCCACGATGCCCGGCGATCCGCGGCCGGGCCAGTCGACAGTGTCTGTCAGGAGTCATGTCAAAGATCGGTAAGAAAATGATCAAAGCCTTGGTGAGGGGGGCGTCGTCTCACCTGTGGCCTCTGTCACATTTCACTTTATGGACGACATAACTCTCAAATGTGACAGGGGGATTAGGGTGCGGAGCATGGGAATCCGTGATACCGCCATCCACACTCTTTCCGACGTGCCCACCACCCTGGCCGAGCTGGCCGGAGAGCGGGCGGTCCTCGTCGTCAACGTCGCTTCCAAATGTGGCCTGACCCCCCAGTACGCCGCTCTCGTCGACCTCCAGCGGATCTACGGCGACCGGGGCTTCACGGTCGTGGGAGTGCCCTGTAACCAGTTCTACGGACAGGAGCCGGGCACCGCGGAGGAGATCCAGGAGTTCTGCTCCACCACCTACGGCGTCGACTTCCCGCTCCTCGCCAAGAGCGAGGTCAACGGCGAGGGCCGGCACCCGCTCTACGACCTGCTCACCCAGACCCCCGACGGTGAGGGCAAGGCCGGCGACGTCGAGTGGAACTTCGAGAAGTTCCTCGTCTCGAAGGACGGGGAGGTGCTCGCCAGGTTCCGGCCGCGCGTCCTGCCCGACGACCCCGCGGTCATCGAGGCGATCGAGAGGTCCCTCTAGCCGCGCAGCTGCCCCTGACGATCAGTTCGGTGGGCAGCAGCACCCCGCGCGGCCGCCTGGTACCGCCGCGCAGCACCAGTTCGGCGGCGCGGTAGCCGATGTCCTGGGCCGGCTGGGCGATCACCGTCAGCGGCGGTGAGCACAGCTCCGCCCAGGGCACGTCGTCGAACATGATCAGAGACAGGTCCCTGGGGATGCGCAGGTCCAGCTCCCTGGCCGCCAGCACCGCCGCCTCGCCCAGCAGGTTTCCCCCCGCCAGCACCGCGGTCAGGTCGGGCCGGTGCTGGAAGAGCCCGGCCGCGGCGGCGTACGCGGAGTCGCGGCTGCCACGGGCGACGACGACCAGCTCCTCGTCGACAAGGGGTCCGAGCGCCTGCCGGAAGAAGGACAGGCGCTGTTCCTGCCCGGGACCGCCCAGGTAGGCGATACGGCGGTGCCCCAGCCCCTTCAGGTAGTCGACCGCGGTCCTGATCCCCGCGCGGTCGTCGGCCAGCACCGCGGGGATGTCGTCGTGCCCGGGGGAGAGCCGGTGCGCGAACACGGTGGTCAGCCCGGCCCGCAGGGTCGGCGCCCAGCCGTCGCCGTCACCGGAGGGGACCGCGATCACCCGGTCCACGCCCTGTTCGAGCAGCGTGCCGATCAGCTCGGCCTCACGCTCGGGATCGTCGCCGGTGGCGCCCAGGATCACCGGCTCTCCCGCCGAGCGCGCGCAGGTGAGCACGCCGTCGGCCAGACGGCCGTAGAAGGTGTCGGTGATGTCGGGCAGCAGCAGCCCGATCCCGCCCGAGCGCCGCTGGCGCAGGTTGCGCCCGAGCGCGCTGGGCCGGTAGTCGAGCTGGGCCGTGACGTTCAGCACCCGTTCCCTGGTCTCGGGACTCGCCGATCCGCCGGACAGAACCCGGGACACCGTGGCGACCCCCACCCCGGCCGCCTCGGCGACATCCTTGATCGTCGTACGACGCATGTTCATGGAAACGATTCCATCATGCTTTCCGTGTTCGATGCAGCGCGAAGCGATAACGACTGCCCTGTTGACAGGCCAGAACCGGTCATCCCCTTGACAGGGGTATCCGTTTCCGGTGAGATGCATGAAAACGTATCCAATATCGGGTGAACACGGGGTTGCCCGAGGCGCTAAGGACTTCCATGGCATCCATCGTTCTCAGCAAAGTCGACAAGATCTACGCGGGCGGCGTCAAAGCCGTGAACGGCCTCGACCTTGAGATCAAGGACGGGGAGTTCATGGTGCTGGTCGGGCCGTCCGGCTGCGGCAAGTCCACCGCCCTGCGCATGATCGCCGGGCTTGAGGACATCAGCGGCGGCGAGATCGCCATCGGCGACCGGGTGGTCAACCACCTGCCTCCGAAGGACCGCGACATCGCCATGGTCTTCCAGAACTACGCGCTCTACCCGCACATGACCGTCGAGGAGAACCTCGCCTTCGGTCTGAAGCTCCGCAAGATGCCCAAGGCGGAGATCGCCAAGCGCGTCAACGAGGCCGCCAAGATGCTCGGCCTCGACCAGTACCTCAAGCGCAAGCCCGCCGCCCTCTCCGGTGGCCAGCGCCAGCGTGTCGCCATGGGCCGCGCCATCGTGCGTGAGCCGCAGGCCTTCCTCATGGACGAGCCGCTCTCCAACCTGGACGCCAAGCTCCGCGTCTCCATGCGGGCCTCCCTCAACACCCTGCACGAGCGCCTGGGCGTGACGACCGTCTACGTCACCCACGACCAGGTCGAGGCCATGACCCTCGGCGACCGCGTCTGCGTGCTCCGCGACGGCCTGCTCCAGCAGGTCGACACCCCGCAGAACCTCTTCGACAAGCCGGTCAACCTGTTCGTCGCCGGCTTCATGGGCTCCCCGTCGATGAACTTCGTCAACGCCGAGCTGGTGCGCGGCGACGGCGGCGCAGCCGTCGCCTTCGCGGGCTTCAATCTGCCGGTGCCGAACGAGACCTTCACCGAGAAGCGCGGCCTCGACCAGTACTTCGGCAAGAAGATCATCCTGGGCATCCGCCCCTCCGACTTCGAGGACTCGGTCGCCGCCAACGGCGCCTCGGGCGGCTGGACCCGCCTGCAGGTCCGCGCCGAGGTCACCGAGGAGCTGGGCTCCGAGATCAATGTGCTCTTCCTGATCGACGCCCCGCCCGTCCAGCACCAGGACACCGTGGCCGCCGCCGACGCCGACGGCGACGAGGAGGCGACGCTGCCGCTGGTGGGCGACAAGTCGCTGTGGACCGCCCGGGTCAACTCCCGCAGCCACGTCCGCCCCGGTCAGAGCGTCGAGCTGGTCGTCGACACGCACAACCTGCACTTCTTCGACCCGGTCTCGGGTCTGGCGATCGGCCACGAGGCCAACACCCGCGTCTGATCGGCCCGGCGGGCCTCAGGGGCCGTCCTCGACCACCCCCGCAGGCCGGAAAGGGCCCGCGCCACGACCCCCTCCCGTGGCGCGGGCCCTTTCTGTCGGCGACGTCAGGCCGGTGTTGTCATGTCAGCGGTGTCAGGTCAGCGGCGGCCGAAACGGCGGGAGGCCAGGGCGATCACGTTGGCCGGAAGCAACCTGCTGACCCCGACGATGGCCTTGTAGCGAAGGTCGGGGACGCTCACCAGCACACCGCGGGCCAGATCGCGCATGGCCTCGCGGGCGACGTTGTCCGCCGACAGCCACAGGAAGCCGGGGATGCTCGATTTGTCCATCGAGGCGCGCTCGTGGAACTCGGTGTGCACGAAACCCGGGCACAGGGCCATGACCCGCACGCGGCTGCCGGTCAGCTCCACGGCCATGGACTCGCTGAAGCTGACCACCCACGCCTTGGAGGCGCTGTAGGAGCCCCCGGGCAAGAACGCCGCCACCGACGCCACATTGATCACCGCGCCTCGGTCCCGCTCCCTCATACCCGGCAGCGCGGCCAGCGTCAGCCGCAGCACCGCCTCGCAGTGCAGCTTGAGCATCCGCACCTCCTCCTCCACCGGGACGTCGAGAAAGTGGCCCCGATGGCCGAAGCCCGCGTTGTTGACCAGCAGGTCGACCCCCTCGCGGAGCCGTCGTTCCACCGCCTCCAGACCCTCCTCGGTCGCCAGGTCGGCGGTGAGCACCTCGCTGCTCACCCCGTAGCGCAGGCGCAGTTCCTCGGCGACCGAGGTGAGGCGTTTCTCGTCGCGGGCGACCAGGACGAGTGAGAATCCGTCGGCGGCCAGACGGCGGGCGAAGGCGGCGCCGATGCCGGCCGTCGCCCCGGTGATCAATGCGGTTGGCATACCCGCAGTCTAGGGACGACACGCTGGGGGAGGGGCGGGCGAACGCCCCGAGGCTTCCGGCTGGTGGCCGTGTCGACCCGTGATCGTCAAAGGGCGGAGAACAGTTGGCGATCTTTCGGTAAGTGTCACGAGGCGGCGAGCCCGTTCCCGACGAGGTTGCATATAACGGGTTCCAGGGACATGTCGCCCGCACTCCGGGTGTCGTTTCCACAGCTTGAAATGCCGCCACCGGGGAGCTTGAAATGGCTGGAAAGTGTTTGGGACCCACCGCCTTGACGGTGACCGCCGGGGCCGTACTGGCCTTCGGAATATCAACGGCGGCCTCCGCCGCGACTTTGACCACCGTGACCGGCCTGTCCGCGCCGGCGGTCCAGCCGGTGCCGTACCCACCGCGTCCCGCGGAGCAGGTCAACACGGTCGCCCAGGACCAGGTCAACACGATCGACCAGAACCAGAAGCAGGG
The DNA here is from genome assembly GCF_040607515.1 of Streptosporangium sp. NPDC005286. Lineage (NCBI taxonomy): Bacteria > Bacillati > Actinomycetota > Actinomycetes > Streptosporangiales > Streptosporangiaceae > Streptosporangium > Streptosporangium sp. NPDC005286. Next base: position 16,204 of record NZ_JBEXGU010000157.1, read on the forward strand.
AAACCACATCCGCCTGGAAAACCGCAGGAGGCATCATCGTAACTGTGCGGAGGGCTGCCGTAACTGCGGGGGGAACTGCGGCGGTGGCGGCTGCGGGAGAAGCTGCGGGCCGCGCGCGGTGGCGGGGAAGCAGCTGCCCTTCACGGGAGCACCCATGGAGACGATGGCCGCGCTCGGCGGTGGCCTGCTGGCCGTGGGAGCGACCGGCACGCTGATCTCGGTACGGCGCCGTCGATCTGCCAGTGCCGAGTAGGCGACGACACCGGATAGTCGTGGTGGGCCTGCTGGTCCCCGCAGCCCTGGGGCTGGCGGGGGGCTGGTCGGTCCACCTCGGCATGCGCGTGCGCGATCACCTGGAGGCGGCCAGGGGTGCGCTGGTCCAGTTGCGCGCGGTGGTGGGCGCGGGCGATCCGCGCCCGCTGACCGAGGCGCTGGCAGAGGCCCGGCGGCACGCGGTCGAGGCCCGGCGGCTCACCGAGGGCCCGGACTGGTGGGTGATCGCGCACACCCCGATCGTGGGGAACGCCGCGACCACCGTGCGCGGTCTCGCCGGGGCCGCCGCCGAGCTGACCGATGTGCTCGCCGGCGTGCGGGAGGCAGCCGACCCGCTCCTGACGATCAGGACGCGCTCCCCGGGCGACCTGCGGCATCAGCTGGTCGCGCTCGACGCCGCGGCGCCGGCCCTGGACGACGGCGTCACCCGTCTCGGGCGGGTGCTCGCCCACCTGGCGGCCGCCCCGGACAGCACCGGCCTGGGCAGGCTGGACGAGGCGCGTGACACGGCGCTGGGCGAGATCGGCCGGCTGCGTGGCCTGCTCCGTGACGCGGCGGACGCGGCCGCCCTGCTACCCCCGATGCTCGGCCGCGACGGCCCCCGCCGCTACTTCCTGGCGTTCCAGACCAACGCCGAGGCGCGAGGCACCGGGGGGCTGGTCGGGGCCTTCGGCATCCTGAGAGCCGACCGCGGCAGGGTCTCCGTCGAGCGCCTCTCCGCCAACACCGGCCTGGCCGCGAGTCCGGTCCCCGTCGCCGACCACGGCCAGGACTTCCTCGGGCGCTACGGAACGAGCGCGACCAGGATGCTCTCCGTCTCCAACCTCTCCCCGCACTTCCCGTACGCCGCGGCCACCTGGACGGGGCTGTGGGAGCGGCAGGCCGGCGGGCGGCTGGACGGCGCCATCGCCACCGACCCGGTGGGCCTCGCCCACCTGCTGAGGGTGATCGGGCCGGTCTCTCTCCCCGGCGGGAGCGAGGTCACCGCCGAGAACGTCGTCGACCTCACCGAGCGGGAGGCCTACGCCCGCTACCCCGACCCCGCGGCACGCAAGCGGTTCCTCATCGAGATCGCCGGTGCCGTCAGCGAGGCGCTGCCCACGTCCCTGGTCGACCCCACCCGGCTGCTGCCCGCGCTGTCCGACATGGTGAGCGAGCGGCGGATCCAGATCTGGAGCCGCCACGAGGCCGAGCAGCGGCGGCTGTCGCGTACCCCGGTCGGCGGCGTGCTGTCGTCGCGCCCGGGGCCGTTCGCGGGACTGGTGGTCAACAACTCCGCCGGAGGCAAGCTCGACTACTACCTGGAGCGCTCCCTCGACTACGAGCTGGGCCCCTGCCAGGGCGGGCTGCGCTCCTCGACGGTGCGGATCCGGCTCACCAACGACGTCCCGGGACGGACGCTGCCCTCCTACGTCACCGGCAGGCTCGACGCCCCGCGAAGCGGCCACACTCCCGGCTCCAACCTGCTGTGGGTGTCGCTGTACGGCGGACTCGGCGCGAGGATGACCGCGGCCCGTCTCGATGGCGAGCGGGTGTCGGTCATCAGGGAGGCCGAACGCTCCCACCCCGTCTACTCGGCCCTGCTGGAGTTCGCCCCAAGACAGTCCAGGAGGCTGGAGTTCGACTTCACCGAACTCGCCTCCGACGAGCCGCCACTGGTTCCGGTGCAGCCGCTGGTCCGTCCCCAGCGGACTCGCGTCACCCAGGACCCGCGGGGTTGTGCCTTCTGACGCCGAACTCCCCGGCGGGACGGCGGGTGGGCCCGCCCGGCACCTGCCCTCGCGCGGTGTCGGCGTGCCGTATCGGCAGAAAAGAGCAAAGAGGCGCGTGCCGCGGGCGGTGGCGCACCGCGGGCGGCCTACCCTCGCGCCATGAAGGCTTCACCGGGGACCGGCGGGATCGCACAGCACCCCGTGACCGTGGAAGGCGCCGGAGCAGCGGGCGACGGCGAGGGCGTCCCGGCCGGGCACGAGGGCTGCGGGCAGCGCTGCTGGCGGGAGGTCGGGCAGGAGCGGGGGCCGCGGGACGGTATCCGCTTCCGCATTCTCTACGTGTGCACCGGTAACGTCTGCCGTTCCCCGCTGGCCGAGCGGCTGACCCGCGCGGCCCTCGGGCCGTGCCCGGCGGTCCAGGTGATCAGCGCGGGCACGCACGCGGAATCGGGACGGGAGATGACGGAGCATGCCCGGCGGGTCCTGATACGGCTCGGCGGCGATCCCACCGGCTTCGGCTCCCGCCCGCTCGTCCCCGAGCTGGTGGCCGCCGCGGACCTCGTGCTGACGGCCACCTGCGGGCACCGCGCGGAGTCGGTGGCCATGCACTTCGCGGCGGCCACGCGGGCCTTCACCATCGCCGAGTTCGGCACGCTGGTGCGGGCCGTGTCGCCCGAGGAGATCATCCGGCACCGGGATCCCGCACGGCGGGCCCGCGTGCTGGCCGACGAGGTGCGGGCGCTGCGCGGGCTGGTCCGGGTGGACCAGCCTGACATCGCGGACCCGTACCGGCGATCCCGGCTGGTCTACCAGATGGTGGGCCGGAGCATCGCGAGGTCGCTCGCCGTTCCGCTCGGGTTGCTCACGCGTTGACCGGCTTCCTGCCCTCCGGCTCGTAGCCATAGCCGTATCCGTAGCTTTGGTAGGCACCGTTACCTGAGGGGACGAAGTTCAGGACGGTTCCCACCACGCGGGCGTTGATCGACGCCAGCAGCTCCGAGGCGCGGGTCATGTGCTCCCGGCGGGTCCTGCCGTACCGGGCGACGAGTAGCGCGCCGTCGCAGAGCGCGGCGATCGCCGCCGCGTCGGTGATGGGCAGCAGCGGCGGCGCGTCGATGATCACCATGTCGTACGCCCCGGTGAGCTGTGCGAGCACCTCACGCATCCCGCCCGAGCCGAGCAGCTCGCTCGGGTTGGGCGGGATCTGGCCGCTCGGCAGGACGGACAGGCCGGCCTCGCCCCAGACCTGGATGACCTCGTTCAGACGTGCCCTGTCGATCAGCACGTCCGTCAGGCCGATCGCCCCCTCGATGCCGAGGTAGTGGGGAATGCTGGGACGGCGCAGGTCGCCGTCCACCAGGACGACCCGCCAGCCGGCCTGGGCCAGCGTGATCGCGAGGTTGGTGGAGGTCGAGGACTTCCCCTCGCCCGGCAGGCAGCTGGTGACCACGAGTGACTTCGGCTGCCGGTCGACGCCGATGAACTGCAGATTGGTGCGGAGCGCGCGGAACGCCTCGGATCTGGAGGAACGGCCGCGGCTGCGCAGGATCAGGGGGTGGTTCTTGGCGTCCCGCTCGTAGCCGATGACCCCGAGGGTCGAGCTGCCCGACGCCTCCTGCAGCGCCTGGGAGGACTTGAGGGTCGTGTCCAGACGGTCGCGGAGAACGATCACGGCCATGGCGCAGAGCAGCGCGACCAGCACGGCGACCACCAGGTTGGCCAGTGGCTTGGGACTGACGGGCTCCAGGGGGACGTCGGCCTGATCCACTATCGTGATCTTGACGGCGGGGCGGCTGCGAGGAGTGGGTCGCTCGATCTGGTCGACCAGTTCGGCGAACCGGTCCCCCAGGGCGTTGGCCAGCCGGGCGGCCCGTGCGGGGTCGGTGTCGGTGACCGTGGCACGCAGGAACACGGTGCCGGGGACGGCCTCGGTGGTGATGTTCTCCTGGAGGCGCGCGATGTCCTCACCCTTGACGATCTGGCCGACCACCCGGCGGCTGGACAGCAGGCTGGCGTAGGAGTGCACTCGCTGAGCCGACAGCATGCCCGCCTGGTAGGCGGTGGAGAGGCTGCCCTCCTTGTCGTGGCCCGACACCAGCATGGAGATCGTCGCGACGTATTTCGGCGGCGTGTTCGCGGTGATGGCGAGTGCCGCGCCCACCGCCAGGATCACCGAGAGGAGGATGAGCAGCCAACTCCTGCGTGCCAGCCGTACGTAGTAGAGCAGATCCACGGGGTCAACGCCGCCTTTCACGGATTTTCTGAGGAGGCCTGGGGTGCTGGACCGGTGTGTGGACGCTCACGCCACGCAGCAGACCGATGAGAACGGCGGCGATCATGCCCGCGACGGCCAGTGCGATGAGCGGTGACAGCCGGCCCAGAACCATGGCCAGGCAGAGGGCGCCGGTGATCGCCGTGATCGCGCCCAGCGTCACGGAGACCGTTCGGGTCCCTAGTCCGATGTGACGTAGCCGGTGAGACAGGTGATCGGTGCCGCCCTGCAACGGTGAGCGGTTCGCCAGCATCCGGGAGAGGAAGACCACGCAGGTGTCGACGGTCGCGATGAAGGTCGGCAGGAGCAGGCCGGCGATCGTCGCCTCCGGCGGTCGTCCCGTGACCAGGACGGCCGCCGAGCAGGCCAGCGTGAATCCGAGGAACAGCGATCCGGAGTCTCCCATGAACATTCTCGCGGGTGCCCAGTTGTGCGGCAGGAAGCCCAGGCACGCGCAGGTGAGCGCGGCCAGCAGCACCGCGAGCGCGATATGGCCCTGGACCAGGGCCGTGGCCGCGAGGAGAGCGGCGGTCACGGAGGTGACGGTCCCCAGCGCGCCGTCCATGTTGTCCAGCAGGTTGAAGGAGTTCGTCATCACGACGACCCACACCACGGTGAGGGCGCCGTCCAGCCATGTCCCGGTCACGGTCGCCTGGACGCCGGAGAGCACCACCCCGATCGCCACCACGGTCTCCACGGTCAACCTGGTGGCCGCGGGCAGGGGGGCGATGTCGTCGATCAGGCCGAGGACGCACACCGCGGTGGCGGCGAGAAGGATCGCGGTGATCTGCAGATCGGCGAAGCCGAGCGCGATCGCGGTGGGCACGACCGTGCCCGCCG
>NZ_JBEXGU010000158.1:0-21247 GCF_040607515.1 Streptosporangium sp. NPDC005286
GGGGTGTCGAAGGACACCCCGGACCGCCCCGTTGCCGGTTATGGAGCCCCTCTGGGGGGTTTGCTGGTTTCAGGGCGATCTGGTGGGCTTGCGAGGAATATGTCGTGGAACTTTTTGGGGGCGTGCCCGCTGGGCGGTAGCGTTCGGGCTAGGAGGACCGGGCGTCACCGGCCCGTACGACATCGCAAGGAGCCCCGCCCGTGGTGCAGGAGAAGACGGCCGCCCCGGTGCCGGAGGCGTCCGATACGGACGACCCGTCAGGCGAGGTGACCTCGCCTCCCCCTTCCCGTCTGGAACTGCCCGCCCGCGTCGCGGGTGTGATGGCCGGTGGCCTGCTGATCTTCCTCGCCTTTCCGCCGCTCGGGCTCTGGTTCCTCGCGCCGCTCGGCATGGCCTCGGCGGTCCTGGCGGTGCACGGCACCCGCCCGCGCCGTGGCACCTGGCTGGGCCTGCTGGCCGGGCTCGCCCTGCTGCTGCCCGGCCTGTACTGGGTGAGCCCGATCGGCATCGATGCCTGGCTGGGGCTGGTCGCCATGGAGAGCGCCTTCTACGCCGCCTGGGGTGTGGGCACCGCCCTGGTGGCCAGATTGCGCCTGTGGCCGCTGTGGAGCGCCGCGCTCTGGGTGGCGGCCGAGTGGGCCAGGGGCGAGTTCCCCTTCGGCGGGTTCCCCTGGGCGCGGGTGGCCTTCAGCCAGGGTGAGTCGATCTTCACCCCGTACGCGGCACTCGGCGGGGCGCCGCTGGTGAGCTTCGCGGTGGCCCTGTGCGGTGGCCTGCTCGCGCTGGCGGTGTCGCGATCGTTCCCGGCTTTGCCCGCGCTCCGGGCACCGCGCACGTCTTCGGCCCCGGAAGGGGTCCGGGGCCCGCGCTGGGGGCGGGCCGTCGCGTGGCCGCTCGCCGGGGCGCTGGCCGTGCCGGCCGGGGCGCTGGCCGTCCCCCGGTACGGCGACGAGGGCAGAAACGTGACCGTCGGCGTCATCCAGGGCAACGTCCCCGGCCGGGGCATGCACCCGCTGGGCGACGAGCCGGCCGTGGTGCTCGGCAACCACACCCGGATGCTCCACCAGATGGCGCGGGACGTCAGGGAGGGCAGGACTCCCCGCCCCGACCTGGTCGTGCTGCCGGAGAACTCCACGGACATCGACCCGCTGCGCAGCGAGTTCGCCAGGAGCGAGATCGACGCGGCGGTCAAGGACATCGGGGTGCCCGTCCTGGTCGGCGCGGTGGTCGGGATCGGGGAGAACAACCGGGCGACCCGCAGCCTGGTCTGGGACCCGGTCACCGGGCCCGGCGCTCACTACGACAAGCAGCAACTGGTCCCCTTCGGGGAGTACACCCCGCTCAAGGACCTCGTGCTGGCCCTGTTCGAACGCGCGTCCCTGGTCGGCAAGCAGTCGGTGGCGGGCACCCGCGACGGCGACCTCAGGCTGGGGCCGGTGACCATCGGCGCGATCAACTGCTACGAGGTGGCCTTCGACGGCATCGTGGGTGACACCGCCAGGACGGGCGCCTCGCCGCTGGTGGTGCAGACCAACAACGCCACCTACGCGCTGACCAACCTGCCGCCGCAGCAACTCGCCATGTCCCAGTTGCGGGCCGTGGAGCACAATCGGGCGGTGATCACTTCCGCAATTACGGGTATATCGGCATACGTGACTCCGAGCGGTTCGATCGCCTGGCGCACCGGGGAACTGGTGCCCGCCATGAACGTCCTGACAGTCCCGGTCAGGACCGCGCAAACCATCGCCACACGCGTGGGCGCGCTGCCCGAATGGGCCTTGATACTTGTGGGTGCGAGCGCGCTGGCCGTCGCCTGGCGGCGCCGGACGCGTAGCGTGGGGCACCCCGTGATCCGGAAAGACGATCAGCAGGTGGGAGACGCGTGATGGAGCGGATGCTTGGTCGGGTGCTCGTCATCGTCCCGACGTACAACGAGCGGGAGAACCTGCCGATGATCACCCGGCGGCTGCGCGAGGCCGTGCCCGAGGCGCACCTCCTGGTCGTCGACGACGACAGCCCCGACGGCACGGGGGCGGTCGCCGACAAGCTGGTGGCCGACGACGACCACGTCCACGTGCTGCACCGGCCGGGAGGCAAGCAGGGCCTGGGCGCGGCCTACATCGCGGGTTTCCGCTGGGGCCTGGGGGAGGGCTTCGGTGTCCTCGTGGAGATGGACGCCGACGGCTCCCACCGGCCAGAGGAACTGCCCAAGCTGCTGGACAGGCTGGTCGACGGGGCCGACCTGGCGATCGGCTCCCGGTGGGTGCCCGGCGGCAAGGTCGTCAACTGGCCGGCCTCGCGGGAGTTCCTGTCGCGCGGCGCCAACGTCTACACCCGGTTCATGCTCGGCCTTCCGGTCCGCGACGCCACCGCGGGGTTCCGTGCCTACCGTGCCGCCACCCTGGAGAAAATCGGCCTGGAGGACGTCGAGTCGCAGGGCTACTGCTTCCAGGTGGATCTGACCCTGCGCACGGTCCGCAACGGGCTGCGCGTCACCGAGGTGCCGATCACCTTCGTGGATCGCACCATCGGGACCAGCAAGATGGGCCGCGGCGTCGTGGTCGAGGCCTTCTGGCGGGTCGCCGCCTGGGGTGTCATGGGCCTGCCCGCGCGTCTGCGCCGCCGCCGTGGTCGCTGATCTCCGAGGTACGGCGAGAGCGTGGTCCCAAGGCTCCGCCGAAGATGCGTCCACGCTGAGCGAACGCGGAACGCGCGGCCGCTCTGCGGCGTTGTCATGTCATACGGCTGTCGCATGAGTTGAGGCAAAGATGCGCTTTCTGCTGGTCCTGACCTTCCTTGTAGTGCCGGTCCTTGAGGTGTTGGTGCTCATACAGGTCGGTCAGGTCATCGGTGGCTGGACGACGCTGGCCCTCCTGCTCGCCGGCGGCCTGCTCGGTTCCTGGATCGTGCGCCGCGAGGGCCGCCGGGCCTGGCGTAACCTCCAGAGCGCGCTGCAGAGCGGGCGGATGCCCGACCGCGAGCTCGCCGGCGGCGGCCTGATCCTGGTGGGCGGCACCTTGCTGCTCATCCCCGGATTCCTCTCCGACGTGCTGGGCATCCTGTGCCTGCTGCCCTTCACCCGGCCGATGGTCCGCAGGCTCGGAGCCTGGTTCTTCGCCCGCCGGGTCCGCACCATCATGGCCAGGAACGCGGCGGGTGCCGGGCTCGGCTCGCCGTTCGGCGACGGGTCGCCCTTCGACGTGCTGCGCGACGCCGGGAGGCCGCCCGGCGCGGGTCCGGTCCTGCACGGGGAGGTCATCCGTGACGAGCCGGCCGCACCTGGAAGAGCCCCCGAAGGGGCCTCCGACGGGACCGCCGGCCCCCGGAGCCTCACCGATCGCTGAGCGCGGCCAGACGGCGCAGCGAGAGCCGGAACAACGCGGCGTTCAGCGGCCTGACCGCCAGCCAGCCGAGCCGCCCGGCCGCGCCGAACGGCAGGTCGAGATCCTCTTCCCAGATGATCGTGCTGCCGCCGCCCTCACGGGGCAGCACACGGAAGACCCCGGTGCCGCGCACCGGACGCCCCGTGTGCCGGACCCCCACGCTCCTGGGCGGGTCCCACTCGGTGATCTCCATGGTGTCGAGGAACCCGAGAGGCCCCACGCCGGTGAAGGCCGCCAGCCGGCTCCCGGTGCTACGGCCGTTCCCGGCGGTGACCTGGGCCCGGGTCAGGACCATCCACTCGTCGTGCCTCGACCAGTCGGTCAGCACGGAGAAGACCTGCTCGGGCCGGGCATGTGCGTCCACCGAGACGCTGATGTGAGAACGGGTCACCTCCGGTTCCTTCCCACTGCCCGGCGGCCGCCCCCTGGGGCGCGCCGCGAACATTGACAGGAAAATACTATTTTCCTACCTTTTAAATCGATATTTAGCCGAGTCGGGACCGTGAGAATGTGATGGCCTGACGGGCGACGCCGGTGCGGGCCGGTGCCATGCGGGTCTGTGAGCGTGGGAACAGAGAGAGGGAGAGGGGCTGTTATGGCCGCGTTCGCGGAGGGAACCGGCCTGGTCACGGTCAGGTCCGTGCCCTGGGACGACGCCGCGGCCGTGGCGCTGCGCCAGGCCATGGCCGAGGAGATGCGTGCCCGCTACGCCGACCTGCTCGCCGCCACCCCCGACCTGCTGCCCCGGGGCATGGACGTCGAGCCCGAGACCGTCGCCTACAGCGGGGTCGCGTACTCGGCGGAGGGTCTCCCCGTCGGGCACGTGGCGCTGCGCAGGCTCGGCGGGGAACTGGAGCTCAAGCGGATGTTCGTGGCCCCCTCGCACCGGGGCACCCGGGTGGCGCGAGCCCTGCTGGCCGCGGCGGAGGACGCGGCTCGCGGGCTGGGCGCGTCCCGGGTCGTCCTGCAGACCGGCGACCGCCAGCCGGACGCGGTGAGGCTGTACCGGAGGGAGGGGTACACCCCTGTCCCGATCTTTCCTCCGTACGAGCGGCTCGCGGGCTCCCACTGCTTCGAGAAACTCCTGTCATGAAAAGCCCGGGGGGCTCCCGGCGAACGCAGGCCGACACGCCCTCGCCGGCCCGGCCGATGGGTTCGGCCGGGCCGGCGAGGTGCCCGCGGGTACCTGGACGATCGGCTAGGACGCCACGCGCTCCGGGCTGTCGACGTAGATCTCACCGAAGTCGATCGCCGGGGCGAACCCGGCGAAGTTCCGCTGGACTTCGGCCTTCTCCGCCGCGTTCGGGTAGGGGTTGGTGCAACTCGTGCCCGCGCTCGCGCCGGACATCAGGTCCGTGCACCGGCCGGTGCGCCGGTCGGGCAGGCCCAGGATGTGGCCGATCTCGTGGGTGGCGATACGCAGCGGGTTGTGGCCCTCGGTGGTCGCCTGCCGCCCCATCCACACGGTTCCGCGGCCCAGGCTGGTGGGCTGCGCGCGAGGCCAGCCGTTGTCGGCGAGCACCACGAAGTCCGCGGGGCTGCCGGCCACCAGTCGCACGTTCGAGACGCTGGAGTTCCAGATTTGTGCCGCCTGATCCACGGCGGACCGGAACTCCGCGGCTCTGCTCGCGTCGTACCTGAGCACGCGTACGGCCGCCGTACGGGCGTCCGCCGCGTGGACGAGCGTGGCCTGGGCGGGGATGGCCACCAGGAAGGCCAGTCCCAGGATGAGGGCGACACCGAGGCGAGTGATTCTGGACATTTCTAGCGGGCCTCCTCGGCCATCGGGGGGTTGCTCACGGGGAGCAGCTGGTGAGGAGGTGGGATCAGCCGGTGACGAGCGTCAGCCCGTACGCCGAGAGGATCTCGTTGATCGGCTGGTGGTAGGTGGTGCCGCCGACGGTGCAGTTGCCGGAGCCGCCGGAGGTGACGCCCTGGGCCTGGCTGCCGGAGATGTAGGAGCCGCCGGAGTCGCCGGGCTGGGCGCACACGGTGGTGCGGGTCAGGCCGCTCACCGTGCCCTGCGAGTAGGTCACGCTGGTGTTGTGCTGGCTGATGACGCCGCAGCGCCAGCCGGTGGTCGAGCCCGAGCGGCAGATCGAGGCGCCGACCGAGGCCTGGGCGGAGCCGCGGACGATCACGTTCGCGCCGCCGGAACCGCGCACCCACGGCTGCACGGTGTGGCCGGGAGTGGCGACCCAGGCGTAGTCGTTGCCGGGGAACGACGAGCCCTGGAAGGTGCCGGACGGGTTGGTGGTGGCGTTGCCGGCCCGGCCGCAGTGTCCCGCGGTCACGAAGCCGGGAGTGGTTCCCTTACGGACGGAGAAGCCGATGCTGCACCGGCTGGAGCCGATGTAGTAGGCGCTGCCGCCGATGATGTTGATGAGGGGCTGGGGCTTCTCGGCGGAGAGCGTCACCCGTACGGCGTTCTTGTCGACGCCCGCGGCGGCGACGAGGGCCTCGCCCGCGGCCTGGTCGCCGGTGAGGACGACGACGCTGTTGGTGGTCACGTCGACGTACCAGAGGGACGCGCCGGCCTTCGCCTCCGCGGAGGCCTGGTCGAGACCGTCCTTGACGGCGTTGAGTTCGGCCAGGGTCCGGCCGACGATCACGGGTTGTGCGCCCTTGGCCCTGATGGCGGCGGCGTCGGTGGCGTCGGTGGTGGCCACGGAGAGCTGGGAGGCGTCGCCGTTGAGCCAGGCGCCGGCGTAGTCGGCGCCGAGCTCACCGCTCAGGGCGGACTCCGAGGCGGCCGCGCGCTGCTCGTTGGCCAGTCGCTGGACGGCCTGCTCGGCGGTGAGGCCGAGGTCGCGCTGGAGAGCCTCGAGCATCGCTGCCGGAGGCTGGGGGGCGAGGGGGGCGGGTGCTGCGACGGCGGGCGCCACGGTGGCGACCAGGTACAGGGCCACGGTGGTGGCTCCGGCCAGGAGGGTACCTCGACGTAACATGAACACTCCTTGTGAGGGGTGCTGTCAAGGTATTTGCGGGACGCCCGTTAAGGGATCTCCCAAACAATCCCTATCGCGATGTTATGGAGTTCTGATCACCGATGGCGGACGCGTGATCGACTGGTCCACCCCACTCGCGCGGCTGTGAAGGACTCTGGAAGACTGATCACCTTGCCCTCGGCGCACGGACGTCGATCTCTGAAAGCGATCGGACGGAGCGGCGTCGAACGATCGGTTGCAGGAGGACGCGTGCCCATGGCCGAAGAAGTCGCCGTCGACGGTGGGAGCGGAGGGCCGGCGCCGTTACCACGCCGCGATGACGCGTCCCGGTGCCCGCACACCGAGCACGACGAGCGCCGCTGCGTTCTGCCCCCCGGACACGATCTGAAGCACGTCTACCCGCACCAGCAGGCCGTCGCCCTGTGCGAGGGTGATTGACGGGTACGGATCCCGCTGGGAGAACCCGGGTCGATCCCCCTGACAGGGGTAGAGGTTCTCTTACAGGCGCCGGATGGGCCGCTCGTGTTCGGCGTCCGGCGCGGGCCGGGGGTCTCGAGGAGTTGCCGTGGACGGATCTGCGCCATCCACGCCGCAGGCGGGCGGGAACGACGTGGGGCCTTACCAGGGACGGGCGAGAATGCTCGCGGGACTTGTCGAGGCCAGCCATCTGAGCACGGTGGAGCGGCTGCCGTCCCTTGTCGAGGAGCATGCCGCCCACGCCGGTCTGTGCGACGTGCTGATCTATCTGGCCGACCTGCAGCAGGACGTGCTGCGCCTGCTTACCGGCCGGGGCGGCGGCGAGGGCGCCGAGCGGGAGCCGGCCGAGCTGCGGATCGACGGAACGCTGGCGGGGCGGGCCTTCCAGGAGGTGCGGGTCCTGTCCAGCGCCGGTGCCGCCGGCGAGGCGGGACGATGGTGGGTGCCGCTGCTGGACGGCACGGAACGCCTCGGGGTGCTGCGCGTCAGCGTCCGGCCGGACACCGACGGCGACCGGGCACAGGAGGACATGCGGTATCTGGCGTCCGTGGTCGCGCTGATGCTGGTGAGCAAGCGTTCCCAGAGCGACTCCTATGCCCGGCTGGTGCGGACCCGGCCGATGAACGTCGCCGCCGAGATGCAGTGGAACCTGTTGCCGCCGCTCACCTTCGCCGGCGAGAAGGTGGTGATCGGCGCCGCGCTCGAACCGGCGTACGAGCTCGGTGGCGACGCCTTCGACTACGGGCTGGCCGGCGAATCCGTCCACCTGGCGGTCTTCGACGCGATGGGCCATGACGCGTCAGCCGGGCTGACCGCCAACCTCGCGGTGGCCGCCTGCCGTAACCAGCGCCGCCAGGGTATCGGCCTCGTCCGGGTCAGCGAGGGGATCGAGGAGGTGCTGATCAAGGAGTTCGGCCGGGGCAACCGTTTCGCCACGGCCATTCTGGCCAACCTGAACATGCGCACCGGAGTGTTCACCTGGGTCAACCGGGGCCATCACCCACCGGTGGTGATCAGAGGGGGGCGATGGGTCACCACCTTGAGGTGCCCGCCCGCTCACCCGCTGGGCCTCGGACTCGGGCTGCCGGTGACCCTGTGCAGGGAGCAGTTGGAGCCGGGCGACCGCGTGCTCCTCTACACCGACGGCATGATCGAGGCCCGCGACCGGGAGGGCAGGGAGTTCGGCCTGGAGCGCTTCGTCGACTTCATCGTCCGGCACAACGCCGACGACCTGCCCGTGCCGGAAACCCTGCGCCGCCTGGTCCGCAGCGTGCTGAAACACCATGACAGCAGGCTCCAGGACGACGCCACGGTCCTGCTGGTGGAGTGGTGTGACGGAGCCGGGGGCAAGCTCAGCCTCTGGCCCGGTGGGGCGCCGGGTCAGAGCGCGGGGGAATAGGGGCTCTCGCCGTCCCGGATCGCGGTGAGCATCCGGGCCGTGTACGCCTGCACGGCCTTGTGCAGGCCGTGGCCGAAGCTCACCCGGGCCACCCCGAGGGAGGCCAGCTCGCCGAGCGACGGCGTGCCCGGACGGAACAGGATGTTGATCGGCCCCTCGATCCGCTCGGCCAGTGCGCGGACGGCCTCGGCCTCGGCCGCGAAGATCGGGTAGACGCAGTCGGCGCCCGCCTCCAGGTAGCGGCGGCCCCGCCGCACCGATTCGGCCAGTCGCTCCCCGGCGTCTCCCGTGCCGTTCATGTAGGTGTCGATCCGCGCGTTGATCACCAGGTCCACGCCGGCGTCGACCGCGGCGGACCGGACGGCGCCCAGGAAGGCCGCCTGCTCGTCGGCGTCGACCATGGCGCCGGTGCGCGGATCGGAATCCTCCAGGTTGCAGCCGGAAGCCCCGGCGGCGGCGAGCCGCTCGACCAGTTCGGCGGGCTCCAGCCCGTAGCCGCGCTCCATGTCCGCGGTGACGGGCAGGCCGACCGAGCGGCTGATCCTGGCGATCGCGGCCAGCATCTCCTCGACCGGTGTCTCCTCACCGTCGTCGTAGCCGAGCACCGGGGCGACGGCGGCGCTGCCGGTGGCGATCACCGGGAACCCCTCGGCCTCGACGGCACGTGCCGACGCGGCGTCCCAGACGTTGGGCACCACCAGCGGGCGGCCCGGCACGTGCAGCGCCCGGAGCGCCGCGGCTTTCTCACCGGCCGTCGTCGAGGTGGTGCCGGTGGTTTCTCTGCTGGTCTGAGTGGTCATGGAAGTGACCTTAGGGAGAAAGTGGACCGACCCCAAGGACCAATTCCACATTAATCGGTTGAGCCACTTCGTGCCCAGGTCGTCACCGGGGCAGCGGAGAAGGCAGCGGAGAAGACGGAGACCTTCGGCCCCCTGGCCAGGGGGCCGAAGGTCTCCGTCCCTTCGAATCAGTCAGGCGCTCTTGCGGCGCTGGGCGCGTAGAATCGCCAGGCGCTCGTTGAGCACCTCCTCCAGGTCCTCGATCGTGCGGCGCTCCAGCAGCATGTCCCAGTGCGTGCGTGGGGGCTTGGCCTTCTTGGCCTCCGGCACCTCGCCGTCCACCCGGAGGGCGGTCGCACCGCACATGCGGCACTCCCAGGTCGCCGGGATCTCGGCCTCAGCGGCAAGCGGAACGTCGAATCGATGGCCCTTCGGGCAGGTGTAGGACACCTCCTGGCGCGGGGCCAGATCGGTGTTGCGGTCGTTCTCGTAGCTGGTCGCCCCGAGCCGGGTACCGCGTAGCGCACGCTCGCCCATGTCTGAATGCCTCCTGAGGGCCCCGTCGTGAGGGGTTCGTCTCCCACGGCGTACAACGCTTGATACCGTGTGTGGATTCCCACAGACAGGGTGATCCAATCGCACGTTCTTGACCCGGTCTGTGAAGGAACCCTTTTCCGGGGCGTTCTCAGAGGCGTTCCGGCACCTGGTTTCCGGCCGCTCTGATGGCCTTGGGCAGGTCGATGAGGGCGAGCAGCACGAAACCGAGCACGAAGAAGATCACCAAAGAGATGATGCCCAGGCGGTAGCTGTCGGTCAGCTGGAGCGCCAGGCCGAGGGTGAACGACCCGAGGAACGTCGAGCCCTTGTCGCTGATCTCGTACAGGCTGTAGTACTCCGCCTCCTTGCCCCGCGGGATCACGTGTGAGAACAGCGACCGCGACAGTGCCTGTGTCCCGCCCATCACGATCGCGATGGCGAATCCCAGCGCGAAGAAAGGTCCCGCCGACCCCTTGGGCAGGAAGTAGGCCACGGCCACCACGGCGACCCAGGCGATCAGCGCGACCATCACGACCCGCTTGGCCCCGTACGAGCCGGCGAGCCGGCCGAGCAGCAGCGCCCCGAAGAAGGCCACGAACTGCACCATCAGGATCGCCGCGATCCGCACGGTCTGGTCAAGACCGAGCTCCTTGTCGGCATAGGTGGCCGAGAAGGAGATGACCGTCTGCACGCCGTCGTTGTAGATGAGGTAGGCGACCAGGAAGCCCAGGGTCAGCGGGTAGCGCCGCAGTTCCCTGATCGTGCGGCCCAGCTGGCGGAAGCTGCCCGTCACGGCCTGAGCGGCCGTCTCGGTACCGGGGGCGAGCGCCCGCCGGTTGCGCAGCCGCAGCAGCGGGATGACGGTGAACCCGCCCCACCACAGGCCCGCCGAGGCCAGGGCGATGCGCACGGCCTCGCCCTCGGTCACGCCGAAGGACTTGTGCTTGAGGAAGAGCGCCAGGTGGAAGGCGAGCAGCAGGCCGCCGCCGAGGTAGCCGAAACCCCATCCCTGGGCGGAGACCCGGTCGCGCTCGTCCGCCGTGGCGATCTCCGGCAGGAACGAGTTGTAGATCACGAACGCGGCGGCGAAGGCGACGTTGGCCACCAGGAACAGCGCGCCGCCCAGCAGGTAGCGTCCGTCGGCGACGAACCAGAAGCAGAGGGTGGCACCGGCGCCGAGGTAGGCGAACAGCCCCATGAGCTCCTTCTTGCGGCCGGTGTGATCGGCCAGGGCGCCCGCCACGGGCATCAGGATGATCTGCAGGATGGCCGCGCTGCCCACCACGAAGGAGTAGTAGGCGCTGGGCCGCACGTCGAACCCGAGCACGTCCACATAAGGGCGGCCCTGGGCGGCGGTCTCCGCGATCGTCGTCAGGTAGGGGCCGAGGAAGACCGTCAGGACGGTGGTGGGGAAGGCGGAGTTCGCCCAGTCGTAGAAGTACCAGCCGCGCTGTTCGCGACGGCGGGCCTGGGGGGTTTCCTCGACGACCTGTTCGGAGGTCATGGGGGTCCTCGGTTCGCTGGGGGGCGGGGGAAGGGGTGCTCGCGCCGTCGTGCGCTCAGGTCGCCACGAGAGGGCACGCGCGCGGTGGCCGGGTCGGTGCTCTCGCGGGGCCGCGCCTGTTCCGGCGGTCACGCGCCCGCGCGCCACCCGCGCGGCTCATGCGGTTCGTACAACTCATGCGGTTCATGCGGCGAGACGGCCGGGGTGCCACTGGCCACGGGCCTCCAGCACGTCGCGTAGTCCGGAGATGTTGTCGGTCATCAGGCCGTCCACGCCCGCGTCGAGCAGGCGTTCCATCACCCCGGTGTTGTTGACGGTCCACACGTGGACCTGCATGCCGAGCGCGTGTGCCGTGCGGACCAGGGCGGGCGTGGCGATCCGCAGGCCGCGGAAGCCCACCGGCACCTGCGCGCACGGCACCCCGGCGCGGGCCAGGCGGGCGAGCAGCCGGCCGTACCCGGAGGTGGTGGCGGCGGCGCGCAGGGCCGCCACGCCGCGTGGTCCGAGCGAGGAGCACACCTCGCGACCGATCGCGGCGCGGGCACGGGCGAGTCGCTCCTCGGAGAAGGAGGTGAGGCAGATCCGGTTGTGGGAGGCGGTCCGCCTGACCACCTCGGCGAGCGGCGCGATGGCCGCCGCCTCCTTGACGTCGATGTTGAAGCGCGCCTCGGGCCACGAGCCCAGCAGGTCCTCCAGCAACGGGATCTCGTCCACGCCGCCGATCCGCGCCTCGCGCACCAGCCGGTACGGCAGCGCGGCGATCCGTCCCCGGCGATCGGTCACCCGGTCCAGCGTGTGGTCGTGGAAGGCCAGGAGCACCCCGTCGGAGGTGGCGTGCGCGTCGGTCTCCAGGTAGGTGTAGCCGAGCTCGACGGCCCGCTCGAAGGCGGCGAAGGTGTTCTCCCTGCCCTCGGCGGCCCCGCCCCGGTGGGCGAAGGCAAGTGGGGCGGGATGGTCGAGGAAGGGGTAACGACGCTGCACGTGCAGGAGTATGCCCCCTGTGAGCAGGGCTCGTCATCGCGAGCAGATGAACATTTGGGTCACAAGACCCCGGAACGGAGCCGATCGGCGAGTCTTTGCCTCGGCTTGTTCACCGGCTTGTTCATCGCCATGGATGATGAAAAATACCTGGTCGTCCACGGCAGGCCTCGCCGCTTCAGCTGGTTCTCGGTTCACGGGAGCACGACGTCGAGACCGAGGTCCACGAGAACGGAGGCCGCGCATGAGCACCGGGAGCATCCCGAAGCCCGTGGCGGGCGTCGGCGGTTTCGTCGACGACCGCCTCGGCGCCGCCCCCTTTCTCAAGCGCAACCTGCGGAAGATCTTCCCCGATCACTGGACGTTCCTGCTCGGCGAGATCCCGCTCTACTCGTTCGTCGTCCTGCTGCTGACCGGTACGTTCCTGACGTTCTTCTTCAGGCCCACCATGGGCGAGGTCGTCTACGACGGCTCCTACGGCCCGCTGCGGGGCGTCATGATGTCCGAGGCGTACGCCTCGACGTTGAACATCAGCTTCGATGTGCGCGGTGGCCTGCTGATGCGGCAGATGCACCACTGGGCCGCCCTGCTGTTCGTCGCCGGGATGATGGCGCACATGCTCCGGATCTTCTTCATGGGCGCCTACCGCAAGCCCAGGGAGCTGAACTGGGTGATCGGCGTGCTGCTGCTGACGCTGGCCCTGGCCGAGGGGCTGACCGGCTACTCCCTGGCCGACGACCTGCTCTCCGGTGTCGGCCTGCGGATCACCGCGGGCACGATGATCTCGTTTCCGGTGATCGGCACCTGGCTCACCTTCTTCCTCTTCGGCGGCGAGTATCCCGGCGAGGACATCATCTCGCGGTTCTACTCGATACACATCCTGCTCCTGCCGGGCGTCCTGCTGGCACTGATCACCGCCCACCTGATGCTGACCTGGGTGCTGAAGCACACGCAGCTGCCGGGCAAGGGCCGCACCAACGACAACGTGGTGGGCGGGCCCTTCTACCCGTCCTTCATCGCCAAGTCCAACGCCTTTTTCATGTTCACCTTCGGCGTCATCGCGCTGCTGGGCACCTTCGCCCAGATCAACCCGATCTGGCTGTACGGTCCCTACACCCCGGCCAACATCTCGGCGGGTTCGCAGCCCGACTTCTACCTGGCGTTCCTCGACGGTGCGCTCCGTCTGATGCACTCCTGGGAGATCAATTTCCTGGGCTTCACGCTGCCGCTGAGCGTGCTGATCCCGGCGCTGGTGCCGATGGGCATCATCATGACGGGCCTGGCGCTGTATCCGTTCATCGAGTCGTGGGTGACCGGAGACCACCGCGAGCACCACGTCGTGGACCGTCCCCGCAACAACCCGCACCGCACCTCGATCGGCATGGCCGCGATCACGTTCTACGGGATCCTGTGGCTGATAGCGTCGAACGACGAGATCGCCGCGTTCTTCCACCTCTCGCTGAACGCGCTGACCTACACCGGCCGCGTCATGATCTTCCTGGGGCCGGCCCTGGCCTACTACATCACCTACCGGATCTGCCTGGGCCTGCAGCGCCGCGACGCCGCGCAGATCGGCCACGGCGTGGAGACCGGTGTGATCAAGCGTCGGCCGCTGGGTGACTACATCGAGGTGCACGTCCCGCCCAACGAGGGCATTGAGGCTCTCATCCGGGGCAAGAGGCCGATCCCGACCGTCCCCGCGGCCGTCGAGGACAAGAAGGGGATCCCCGAGGCCGGGAGACACCGCCGGCTCGCCAGGCTTCGCGCCAGGATGAGCAGGATCTACGGAGGCGAGAAGGTCCCGCTCGACGGTGCCCGGGGGCACGACGGGCAGAGGCAGGACGGGCAGGGGGCCGAAGGGCGCGCGGCCATCGGTCCGGGCACCGGCTCGAGCACGGATGAGAGCGGGCGCCCGTCCCGGTGACGGTCAGTCCTCCGGCAGCGCCTTGCCCGACCACTCCTGGCGGCGGGCCTCCGCCACCGCGATCGCCGCCGCGACCGAGACGTTGAACGAGCCGACCCGGCCCACCTGCGGGATGTAGCAGACGCCGTCGACGGCCTCCAGCAGTGCGGGGGAGCATCCGTGGTCCTCGCTGCCCACCACCAGGCACACGTCGCCGCCCAGCTTGGCCTCGGACAGGGGCACCGCGTCGCCGGTCAACTCCACCGCGACCACGGTGAACCCGTCGTCCCTGGCCGCCCGTACGGCCTCCAGGACGGGCACCGGCTCCTCCCAGGCCACCAGGCGGTCGGTGCCCAGCGCGGTCTTCTGCGCCTTGGGGTTGGTCGGCGGGGTGGCGTTGCCCGCCAGCCAGATCCGCTCCACCCCGAAGGCGGCGGCCGTGCGGAAGATGGAACCGACGTTGAACGGGCCGGTCACCGACTCCAGGATCAGCGCGAGCCGCCCCTCGGTGTTTCTCCGCCAGGTGCGGTTGAGGCGCTTGACATCGGTCGGGCGCAGCTGCCTGCGCGGGTTCGCCGTCATCGGTCGTTCACCGTTCCTCGTCGTTCCTCGTTCGTCTCTCGGGCGGCTCGTGTCCCGCCCGCCGGGATGACCCTGCTCACCGCGCCGGGTCCGCCTGCGACCCGGCCTCCACCCGGAGGATCCGGTACGCCGAGCGGGAGGCCACCCGCTCGGTGGGCCAGCCCCGCTCGTTCAGCCAGCGCTGCAGGGAGTCCGAGCCCAGGTGCTTCTGGACCACCAGGTGCGCGACGCCGTCGGGGGTGAGGCGTGACAGCCAGCGGGTCAGCATCTCGTGCATCGCGGCCTTGCCGATGCGGATCGCCGGATTGGACCAGATGGCGGAGAACCGCACCTGGGGCGGAACCTCGTCGACATGCATCGCCCTCACGTTGCCGAGGGAGGCGGACCTGGCGTTCCTGGCGCACAGCTCCACGGACCTGTGGTTGACGTCCACCGCCCAGACCGTCGCCTCGGGGGCGCGCGAGGCCATCGTCAGCGCGATCGGCCCGTAGCCGCAGCCCAGGTCGAGCAGGTCGCCGCCGGGCGGCGGAGGAGGCACGCTCTCCAGCAGGATCCGGGTGCCCACATCGACGCGCTCGGCGGAGAAGACCCCGCTGTCGGTCTCCAGCTTCAGGTGAAGGTCGGGGAGCACGAGCGTGACCGAGCCGGGACGGCCGGCGGTCTCGGGACGCTCCTCGAAGTAATGTGCCACGTCGTAGAACGTTACCAATGGCCGGGACCGGTTCAGGGCAGCCGCGACCCCAGCAGCAGGGCCACCCCGGCGGTCACCAGCCCGGTCAGGATCGCCGCCACCACGAACCACTGGGTGACCTCCTGGTTGACCGTCCGGTAGCCCAGCGAGGTGCCGATCTGCTCGTACACCTCCCGCAGCTGGCTGCCGGACTCCGCCTCGTAGGCCCGGCCGCCCGTGCCGTCCGACAGGGTCTGCAGGGTGGTCTTGTTCACCGGCACGTTCACGTCGCGCCCGTCGATCGAGACGGTGCCCTCCTGGGTGCCGTAGGCGATCGTGGAGACCGGCACACGCGAGCTCATCGCCGACTCGATCGCCTCCGCCACCGAACGGCCAGAGGTGTTGTCGCCGTCGGACAGCAGCACGATCGCCGCCGGCGGGGGGTCGGTCACCGCCTGCTGGTCGAAGGAGCGCAACGAGTCCAGGGAGCTGAACACCGCCTCGCCGATCGCGGTGCCCGCACGAGTGCTCAGGTTGCCGAGGGAGGTGCTCACCGCCTGGTGGTCGGTGGTGGGGGAGACCACGACGGAGGCGGAGCGGGCGAAGGCGACCAGCCCGACGTTGAAGCGTTCCGGCAGGTCCGCGACGAACTTCTGGGCCGCCTCCTTGGCCGCGGCGATCCGGTTCGGCTGGACGTCGTCGGCCTCCATCGACAGCGAGACGTCCAGCGCGATGATGATCGTCGCACGGTCGCGGGGGATCCGCACCGAATCGGCGGGACGGGCCGCGCCCACGATCAGCAGGCCCATCATGACGAAGAACAGCAGCGGGGCGACGTGCCGCCGCCAGCCGGGCCCTGGGGGGGTCACCAGCGTCAGCAGCGGCAGGTTGGTGAAGCGCAGCGCGTAGCGGCGCCGGGCGAACTGGGCGGCCACGTAGCCCGCCACGAGCAGCGCCAGCGCGGCGAACAGCCACAGCCAGGCCGGAGAGAGGAAAGTCACCGTGTCGCTCCCGACCTCGGGTGCCTATGGGTCAGGTACGCCATGCGCCGCTGCCGCAGCACGAACTGGGCGATGTCGAAGACCCAGTCGCGGTCGGTGCGCAGCACCAGGTGGGCCACCCCGCAGCGGCGCAACGCCGTCTGGTTGGCCGCCCGCTGCGCGGCGGCGGCCTCCGCGTACGCCCGGCGGACCTTGGGCGTGAGCTGGATCTGGCGGCTCCGCCCCGACTCCGGGTCGGTCAGGTTGACCAGTCCGACCGCCGGCAGCTCCAGCTCGCGGGGGTCGATCACCTCGACGGCCATTACCTGGTGGTGAGCGGCCAGCCTGCGGATCGGCCGCTCCCAGGGCAGTTCCAGGGTGGGATCGAGAGTGGGTTCGGGGTCGAGGAAGTCGGAGACGATCACTCGCAGGCCGCGCCGTCGCCGTGCCGAGGCCATCACCTCGATCGCCTCGGCCAGGTCGGGGGCATCGGCGACGGCACGACCTCTGGGAGCCTCCATCAGCGAGTGCAGCAGGCCGTACAGTGCCGGGCGGCCGCTCCTGGCGGGCATCCGGTGGACGTACTCGTCGTGCAGGACGTACGCGCCGAAGCGGTTTCCGATCCGGCCCGACAGGAAGCCGATCGCCCCGATGGCGGCCACGACCAGGTCCCGCTTCTCCATGTCGGCGGTGCCGAAGTCCATGCTGGGCGACAGGTCCGCCAGCGCCCAGGTCTCCAGCTCCCGGTCGGCGACCAGGTCGCGCACGTGCGGGACCGTCGTGCGGGCGGTCACCGCCCAGTCCATCCGCCGGATGTCGTCCTCGCCGGGCACGTAGACCCGGCTGTCGCCGAACTCGCTTCCAGGACCGGGAAGGAGCCCCTGGTACGCCCCCTGCAGCAACCCGTCCAGGCGCCGCACGATGGTGAGCTCCAGCCGCCGCAGCGCCTGCTCGGCGGTGCCTATGGCGACGCTGTGTTGATGGCGACGCTGGCGCGTCGCGGTGAGGCCGCTCTTATCCGGCTCCTTCCCTGCTATCGGCGACGCTGCGCGTCGCGGTTCGGCCGCTGGGATCCGGCTCCTTCCCTCGTCGTTCATCCGCTTCGCTCCTTCACTCCTCAGTCCAGTCCCCGGCGCGGCCTCACGGAAGTCCCTCAGTCCGGGCATGGGCACGTCCCCATGCCGCTTTCTGAGGTGGTCACCGGGGGCCCTGGTTCCAGACGACGAGGGGGGGCGGGACGGCGGCGAGGATCTGGCGGATCACGTCCTCGGGGTCGATCCCGTCGGCCAGGGCGTCGAAGGTGAGCATCAGCCGGTGGGACATCACGTCCACCGCCACGTCGCGGATGTCGTCGGGGAGCAGGTAGTCGCGGCCCCGCAGCAGCGCCAGGCCACGCCCCGCGGCGACCAGGCCGAGGGTGGCCCGGGGACTGACACCGATCTCGATGTTCTCCTCCAGCCCGGCCAGGCCGTAGTCGGCGGGGGAGCGGGTGGCCATCACGAGCCTGACCACGTAGTCGGCGACGAGCTGGTGGACCGAGACCTGGTCGGCCATCGACTGCAGGGCGGCCAGCCGCGCGGGGTCGAGCACCGCCCTGGGAGTCGGCGGCGTGACGCTCATCCGGTGCAGGATCTCCAGCTCCTCGTGGGCGCTGGGATGGGTGACGCGGACCTTGAACAGGAACCGGTCGCGCTGGACCTCGGGGAGGGGGTAGACGCCCTCGGACTCGATCGGGTTCTGGGTGGCCAGCACGATGAACGGCCTGGGCAGCGGATGGGTCTCCCCGGCCAGGGTCACCTGCCGCTCGGCCATGACCTCCAGCAGCGCCGACTGCACCTTGGCCGGTGCCCGGTTGATCTCGTCGGCGAGCAGGAAGTTGACGAACACCGGGCCGAGCTCGACGTCGAAGACCTCGCGGGAGGGGTGGTACACCCGGGTGCCCACGATGTCGCTGGGGACCAGGTCGGGGGTGAACTGGATACGGGCGAAGGCGCCGCCGACCACGGTGGCCAGCGTCGAGGCGGCCAGGGTCTTGGCCACGCCCGGCACGCCCTCCAGCAGGCAGTGGCCGCGGGCGAGGAGCGCCACGAGCAACCGCTCCACCATGTGCTCCTGCCCGACGATGACCCGCCGGACCTCGGTCAGGGCGTCGCGCAGCAGTCCGGTGTCGATCTCGCTCGGCAGTTCTTCTGCGACGGTCATGTCGATATTCCATCACGTCCGGGAAGGGAACCGCCGGGGCGACCCGGCGGTGAATCGCCTTCCCCGTCATGGTTCCCGCGTTCGAGACGGCCGGTGCCCATCTCGGCTGAGGGAGGCGAGAAGCCGACTCCTCGGATGGGGGGAGGTCACCCGAGCCCGGTGGTGGCCCGCACGGTGTGCCCGATCTCGTCACCCGTGCGGCATGGGGTGATCACCCGGGTGTGCTTTCATGTCAGACGTGGCCACTCCGCTCCAGTATGGTGACCCGCCCCAGTTGGGACCCTTCGTCGTGCAGGCGCGTCTGCGGGTGGGACCCGCCGGGCTGGTCTATCTCGGGCTCGCGCCCGATGGCAGGGCCGTCTCGGTCGCGGTGCTGACCAGGGGAGCCGCGCTCGACCCGGCGGCCCGCGACCGCTTCGTCACCGGTGTCCGTGACGCGGCGGCCAGCCGTTCCGGCGTCCGGGGCTGGATGGCCAGGGCGACACGCGGGCGCACCGCGGTGGCCGACACGGTCCCGCAGGTGCTGGCCATGGACGGCGGGAGCGCCCCGTGGGTGGCCACGCCGTACGAGCCCGACAGGGCGGGAGCGGAGCGGTTCCTCGAACCGGTGCTGGTCAGCGGAACGCTGATCGGCGAGCAGCACGGCCCCGACTTCGCGCCGCACTGGGTGGGCGACCGCTCGCCCGCGCTGCCCGCGCCGCCCAAGAGCGCGCCGCCGCCGACCGAGACCCGCCGAGCCGTGATCGTCGCGGGGGTCGTGCTGACCCTGCTGCTCGTGCTGCTGGCCGTGACGGTCTGGCTCCTGCTGCGCAAGGAGGACGATTTCCGGCCGCCGCCGAGGCCGCTGCCGCCCACGGTGTTCGTACCGACTCCGCCACCGGTCCCCGCGACGCCGGATCCCGGCCGGCCCACCCCTTCGCCGTCGCCGAGCCAGAGCGGGACCGGTACCCCCGGCCCTGAGCGGGGCGACGAGAACGAGGGCGAGCCGATTTAGGGGGTCCGCCTCCGGGCGCGGGTGTGTCGGCCGGCTGGGAAAGGGCGCCCGCCGAGCCGTCGCCGGCTGTTTAAATTGCCACCCCTCTTTGTGAAGATTCTTCTCTTTATCGCTATAAAGCGCTCTGTGTCGGTTAAGGGGGATTGTGTGCCGATATGGAGTGGTACGCCGAACGCGACCGCGGCAGGGAAGGAATCGTCATCATGACGGATGTGTCGAGCGTGGGACCCCAGCCGGGCGATGACCGCCCGATCCTGACCAATCGGCAGGGGCACCAGGTCTACGACAACCAGAACCAGCGCACGGTCGGCGCGAGGGGTCCGGCCACGCTGGAGAACTACCAGTTCCTGGAGAAGATCAGCCACTTCGATCGCGAGCGCGTCCCCGAGCGGGTGGTCCACGCGCGAGGGGTGACCTCCTACGGTTACTTCGAGGCCTACGGCACGTTCGGTGACGAGCCGATCAGCCGCTACACCCGGGCGAAACTCTTCCAGGAGCCCGGAAAGCGGACCGATGTGGCCGTCCGGTTCTCCACGGTGATCGGTGGCAGGGACTCCTCGGAGGCCGCCCGCGACCCGCGCGGGTTCGCGGTGAAGTTCTACACCGAGGACGGCAACTGGGATCTCGTCGGCAACAACCTGGCGGTCTTCTTCATCAGGGACGCCCTCAAGTTCCCCGACGTGATCCACTCGCTCAAGCCGGACCCGGTGACGTTCAGGCAGGAGCCCGGCCGGATCTTCGACTTCATGTCGCAGACGCCGGAGAGCATGCACATGCTCGTCAACCTGTTCAGCCCGCGCGGCATCCCGGCCGACTACCGGCATATGCAGGGCTTCGGGGTCAACACCTACAAGTGGGAGAACCAGGAGGGCGACAGCCGTCTGGTGAAGTACCACTGGATCCCCAAGCAGGGCGTGCGCAGCATGACCGCCGAGGACGCCGCGGCCGTACAGGCACTGGAACTCGGGCACGCCACCAAGGATCTGCACGAGGCGATCGACCGGGGCGACTTCCCCGAGTGGGAGCTGCGGGTGCAGATGATGAGCGACGACGACCACCCCGAGCTGGACTTCGACCCGCTGGACGACACCAAGGTGTGGCCGGAGAACGAGTTCCCGCCCATGCCGGTCGGCAAGATGGTGCTGAACCGCAATGTGGCCAACAACTTCGCCGAGAATGAACAGATCTCCTTCGGGACCGGTGTCCTGGTCGACGGCCTCGACTTCTCCGACGACAAGATGCTGGTGGGCCGTACCTTCTCCTACAGCGACACCCAGCGCCACCGGGTGGGCCCCAACTACCTGCAACTGCCGGTCAACCAGGCCAAGCACGCCCAGGTGCGCACCAACCAGCGCGACGGCGAGATGACCTACCACGTCGACGGGCAGGGCGCCAACCCGCACGTCAACTACGAGCCGTCCATCACCGGGGGGCTCCGGGAGGGGCAGTACCCCACCTACGACGAGCAGGGGCCGGTCATCTCCGGGAGGCTGACCCGCAAGCGCATTCCACGTACCAACGACTACACCCAGCCCGGTCAGCGCTACATGCTCATGGAGCAGTGGGAGCGCGACGATCTCGTGCTGAACTTCGTCGACATGCTCTCCCAGGCCTCGCGCCCCGTCCAGGAGCGGATGGTCTGGCACTTCCTGATGGTCGAGGACGATCTCGGGCTCAGAGTGGGAGAGGGGCTGGGCATCAGCCCCGGGGACGTCTCCCACCTGAAGCCGTTGATCGGCCAGGACCTGACGGACGAGGACCGCGAGCGGCTGTCCAAGCTGGGCAAGAACGGGCCGCGCGAGGTGACCGGCCTGAAGATGACGCACTGCGTGCCCGACGAGCGGGCACGGGTGGAGCGGTAGGAACCGGCCGCCGGGGGGGGGGGGGGCCCCCGCCCGGGGGGGGGCCCGC
>NZ_JBEXGU010000159.1:0-21187 GCF_040607515.1 Streptosporangium sp. NPDC005286
ACCGAGGAGAGCGGGGTCGCGAGGTACGAGCGGCCCCGGTCGACGAGGGAAGGAGCCGGGTAAGAGCGGCCGAACCGCGACGCGCCAGCGTCGCCAGAGGCAGGCCCGAACCGCGACGCGCAGCGTCGCCAGCAGTCCGTGATTGACTGGTTACGCTTTGCTTGCGATTGGCCGTCTCGCCCTCCTGATCTGGCTCGCTTCTGTAGCCTGAGTGCGAAATCGACGTGGAGGCAGCGCATGTTGAAGGAAACGGTCGACCCGGCCCACCCCGGGATCTCCTGGACCTGAACGCGCGCCCTTTGGAACCCTAGGGTGGCCGCTTTGCGTGGACTGCCGTGGTTTGCCAAGATCTATCTGATCCTTGTCATCGGAGCCGCCTTTGTGCTGCTCGGATACAGCGTGGCGGCGGACGGTCGCCTGGATCGGCTCGACTGGTCCAACCTCATGGTGCTTGCCCTGCTGTTCCTGGTGTGCGAGTCGGTGCCCACCCTGCTGAGCGTCAGGCAGGCGGCGGTGTCGGTCAGCTTCTCCGCCGTGCTCGCCGCGGTGGTGCTGCTCGGCCCCGAGGGAGCGGCGCTGGTCGGCATGACGGCCATGTTCAGCGTGCGGCCCGGCCTGCCGCTGGTGAAGCGGCTGTTCAACAGCGCCCAGTTCGCCATCTGCGGCTACGTCGCGGGCCGGGTCTACGTGGCGCTCGGTGGCAGAGCCGAGGTGCCCACCATCGCCGGATTCGACGAGATCATCGTGCCGTTCGCGGGCGCGGCGGCCGTCTTCGTGCCCCTCAACTTCGTCCTGATCGCGTTGGTGCTGGCGGTCACGGGCCAGGCCGATCAGGTGCCGCTGCGGGGCGTGGCCCAGTTCATGGTCTCCTACTTCGGTTACGCCACCTTCGGCCTGCTGATCGCGGGGCTGTGGGCCACGGTCAACTCGATCTCCGCGGTGCTCGTGCTGCTCCCGCTCTTCGTGGCCCGCTGGGCCTTCGGCCAGTACCTCGCGCAGCAGCGCTCCTACGACGCCACGATCGCCGCGCTCTGCCAGGCGGTGGAGACCAAGGACTACTACACGCGCGGCCACTGCACCCGCGTCTCCCTGGCCGCGGGAATGATCGCTGAGGAGATCGGCATGGGGTCCGAGCGGTTGCGTGCGATCCGCTACGCCGGGATGCTTCACGACGTGGGCAAGCTGGGCGTGCCGACCAAGGTGCTGCAGAAGGACGGCCCGCTCAGCGAGGAGGAGTTCGCGGCCATCCAGCTCCATCCGATGCGCGGGCTGGAGATCGTGCGCGGCATCGACTTCCTGGACGAGGCGTTCGCCGGGATCATGCACCATCACGAGCGGCAGGACGGCAAGGGCTACCCGATGGGGCTGGCGGGGGACGAGATCCCGGAGTTCGCCAGGATCATCGCGGTGGCCGACGCCTTCGACTCGATGACCTCGGACCGTTCCTACCGCAACGCCCGTCCGCGCGAGGTGGCCATGACCGAGCTGCGCAAGGGCGCCGGCACCCAGTTCGACCCGGTGATGGTCGTGGCGTTCATCAAGGCGGTCGACCGCGACGGCTGGGAGCCGCCGCGCACCGTCGTCACGCCCCCGGCCGACGTGGCGGAGACCACCACGAAGGACCACGACGACCCGACCATGCCCATTCAGGTGGTGTCCGAGCGATGAACGGCTCCGGCGCCAACCGGGCTTTCCAGGCGCTCGACTCGGGTCAGCTGCTGCTGATCTGCGCGGCGGGCCTGCTGGCGGTGGCCGGGGTGGCCCACACGGCCGCGACAGGGCTGCTCGATCCCCAGATCGCCGTCGCCTTCGGCGCGTTGATCGCGGCGGGGGAACTGGCCAGGCTGACCATGCCCGGCAACAGGGAGGTGGCGCCGATCGGCGCGGCGGCCGCGCTCGGTTACACGCTCCTGCTGGACATGGGTGGTGTTCCCACCCGGCACTCGGCGCTCCAGGTCGTCGCGGTGCTCTCGGTCGGCATGGTCGCCGGGGCGCTGCCGCACCTCGCGGTGGGTCGCCCACCCCGCCTGGACGCGATGGCGCGCAGGCTGCTCACCGGCGCCCTGCTCGCGCTGGCCTACCGGCCGCTGGCAGGCCCGCTGTTCGACCTGGCCAGGGGCGATGAGAGCGGCTGGTGGCCCGCGCTCGGAGTGATGGCCCTGTTCATCCTGCTCATGGTGGTGGCCGACGTGCTGCTGGCCGCCGCGCTCCGGGCCGAGCAGGTGCGTGCCGCCTTCAAGGTGGCCGTTCACGACGAGCTGTGGATGGCCGCGCCGTTGGGGGTCGCCGTCGCGGCCTCGGGCATCCTGCTCGCGCTCGCCTCGCACAGCATGGACATGGCCGCGCTGCTGGTCTTCGCGGCGCCGCTGCTGGTCACCCAGGTCGCCTTCCGCAAGTACGCCGGGATCAGGGCCACCTATCTACAGACCGTACGAGCGTTGTCGCGGGTCACCGAGGTCGGCGGCTATGTCGAGCCGGGGCATTCCCGCCGGGTGAGCCGCCTGGCGGTGGCGGTCGGGCGGGAGCTCGGCACGGCCGAGCCCGAGTTGCTGGAGCTCGAATACGCCGCGCTCATGCACGACATCGGTCAGCTGTCGCTGCGCGACCCGATTCCCGGCGGTGCCACGGTTCTCACCGACCCCGAGCAGGCGCGGCGCATCGCCGAGCTGGGCGCGGAGGTGATCAAGCAGACCGGGGTGCTGGACCGGGTGGCCGAGATCGTCCGTCGTCAGTGTGACACCTGCGCCGAGACGCCGCCCACGGCCAGCCGTATCATCAAGGCGGCCAACGCCTACGACGACCTCGTGGGTGGTTCCAGTGACCGCGATCGGGCAGGCGCCGCGCTGGAGCGTCTCCGTCTCGGCGCGGGCAAGGAGTACGATCCGACCGTCGTCGAGGCGATGGCCAGAGTGATCGACAGGCTGGCCCCGATCCATCGGCTTTAGGGTTCTCCTACAGTTGAACGCCGGTTCCCTGCGGTTTCCGCCCGCTCACACCTGCGGGGTTCCTACGGTTCGCGTTGCCGCGATCGGTGGTTTCGGGCGAACGGTTGCGCGGAATGCCCAGCCGTAGGGTGGAGCGGTCGAAAGGAACCCACCAACGTGTTCGAGTCCGTTCTGATCGCCGACCGTGGCGAAATCGCACGACGGATCATCCGCACGGTTCGGCACGTGGGGGTGCGTGCCGTCGCGGTGTACTTCGAGGCGGACGCCGACCTGCCGTTCGTCACCGAAGGAGCCGCCGGGCGAGGGGGCCGGGGCGACTCCGGGTACGCGTTGGGGAACACGGTCACGCCGTTCTACGATCCGCTCATGGCCAAGTTGTGCGGGTACGGGCGGACGCATGCCGAGGCGCGAGGCCGTGGCGGGCAACAACCGGCCGTTCTGCCTGGAGCTGCTGGAACGGCCGGAGTCCGTCGACGGAAAGTACGACACAGGACTGGTATCTCGCATGCGAGCGTGATCAGCTCTGTCTGGCACAGTTGAAGAACGTTGAACGATGGGAGTTTCCGGTGGCTGAGATCCGCGCTGAGATGGTGGCGAATGTCTGGAAGGTCCTCGTGGCCGAGGGGGACACCGTAGAGGACGGCGACACCCTGCTCATTCTTGAGTCGATGAAGATGGAGATCCCGGTCCTCACCGAGGACGACGGCGTGATCGCCAAGTTGCAGGTCGCCGAGGGCGATGTCATCCAGGAGGGCGACCTGATCGCCGTCATCGAGTAGTTCCGCCCCCGCTCCCGGGAGTGAGGCGCGCGAGGAAGCGCTCGCGGTCGACGACGACGCGCTCGATGGTTCCGCTCGCGACGACGGACTTCCGATCGCGGGCGGTGAAGCCGAAGACCAGGCGGCGGCCGTCGACCTCGGTGAGTTCGACGGCGACCTCGATGTGCGTGCCGACCGGGCTGGCCGCCAGGTGCTCCAGAGAGACCCGTGTGCCCACGGAGGTCTGGCCGGGGGCCAGAGCTCCAGCGACCGCCTGGAGGGTCGCCTGTTCCGCGAGAGCCAGCACGCGGGGGGTGGCCAGCACGGGGACGTCCCCGCTGCCGACCTTCGTCGCGGTGTCCTCCTTCTCCACCATGGTGAGAAGCCGTGCCTGCAGACCGGGAGCGAGCGTCATGCGCGCCAGCATAGGCTCTGGTCCCGTGACCCCGTACTGCGACCACTGCGGCCGCCCGGAGGGCGAGGCCGACCACGCCGGGTGCCGTGCCGCGCGCGTGATGGAGCCGCCCCGTTACTGTGCCCGCTGCCGCCGCCGGATGGTGGTGCAGGTGACCCCAGGCGGCTGGTCCGCGCGCTGCGCCGAGCACGGTGTGACAAGCGGCTGACGGCGAGTACCATGTGCCGGCTTTTTCACCCGAATGCGGTTCGGTGGAGATGGGTCGCTTTCGCCCCGGCTTACGTCTTATCTGCGTAGTCTTGTAGGGTTTTACGGACTTTGCTGGTGTGCTGTGGGTTGCCGTTGCGGTACCCGGGTCGGCTGTTTCGGGTATGACGCCCGAGTTGCCCCGGGCGCAAGGGCCTGCAAGGTGTACAAGTACGCCCAAAATTGCCGGGGTTTGTGCGATGCTACGGCACGCGTCTTGTTTGCGAGCCATACGGCATGCAGGGTTTCGTTACAGCGCCGTGATGGTGCCGCGATGCGAATCCGCTTTGTTGGAGAGCCCTGGCGTAGGAGTGGAGAGGGTTACGGGGGAGTAATGGTGGCCCAAGGCACGACGCTGGCGGGGCGGTATCGCCTGGATACCCGCATCGGCGCCGGCGGTATGGGCGAGGTGTGGAAGGGCGAGGACATGGTCCTGGCCCGCACCGTCGCCGTCAAGGTGCTGCTCCCGGGCCGTACCGACGATCCGGGCTTCCTGGTTCGCTTCCAGGGCGAGGCCAGGGCGATGGCGACGATCAACCATCCCGGGGTCGTCGACGTGTACGACTACGGGGTTCACGAGGTACCCGGCGCGGGGGCTACGGCGTACCTGGTGATGAAGTTCGTCGACGGCGAGCCGCTCGACCGCCTGCTCGGACGGCTGCGACGCATCGCCCCCGGGGCCGCGATGGACCTCATCTCCCAGGCGGCCTCGGCGCTGCAGGCGGTCCACGACCAGGGCATCGTCCACCGGGACATCAAGCCGGGCAACCTGCTGGTGCGCTCGGACGGCACCCTGGTGCTCACCGACTTCGGCATCGCCAGATCCGACACCGCCAGCCGGCTGACGGACGCGGGCATGGTGCTCGGCACCGCCGCCTACTGCGCGCCGGAGCAGGCGGAGGGCGCACCCGTCACGCCCGCCGTGGACATCTACGCGCTGGGCGTGGTGGCGTACGAGTGCCTGGCCGGGCAGCGCCCGTTCGACGGTGACACGCCGGTCACCATCGCGCTCAAGCACATCCGCGAGGCGCCGCCGCCGCTGCCGCCGGACGTCCCGCCCGCGATCCGGGCGCTTGTGGAGCGCTCCCTCGCCAAGGATCCGGCCCGGCGCTTCCCCAGTGCCGCCGCCATGAGCGCCGCCGCCAGGCAGGCGGCCTTCGGCGCGGAGGGTGCCACCGCGCTGTCGCCGCAGGCAGGAAACGTCCCGGAGACCGGATGGCAGGTGCAGGCACCCCAGCAGGGACAGACCGGCTGGCAGGGCCAGGGACCGGCCATGCCGCAGACGGGCGGCTGGCAGGACGCGGTGCAACACCCCACCACGTCGGCGCACGGGGTGGGACCGGCCACCGAGACGGTCTCGCAGCACCGCGGCCGCCGCGCCGCGCGGAAACAGGGGCGCAAGGGAGGGGTGATCGCGGCGTCGGTGGCGGCGGGCGCGATATGCGTCGGCCTCGTCACGGTGGCGATCAACGGGTTGGCGGCCTCAGGCTCGGCCCCTGACCCCGACCTCATGGGGGGGCAAACGGTGCCCACCGTCAGCGCGTCGCCGACGCCGCCGAGGAAGGGATCCCGCAAGCCGCCGTCCCCCACTCCCACGGTGACCCGCCTGACCCCGAACGATCGGCCCACGCCGACGGCGACCCAGGGGGACAAGCCGCCGTCTCCCACCGCGGAGGCCACGAAGACGCGGACCCCCACTCCTACTCCCACCGCCACTCCCACCCCGACCCTGCTGCCGAAGAAGAGTGTTCCTGCCGTCATCGGGATGACGCCGGAGGCGGCAGCCGCGACGCTCAAGCAGGCGGGCTTCACGTCGAAGCTCTCCTACAGCGCCGACGTCGATCGTTCGGGGTGTGTCGAGGTGGTCGAGTCCCGCCCCGGCGCGGGAACGATGTGGAGCCCTTCCAAGCCGGTGGAGATCATCG
The DNA here is from genome assembly GCF_040607515.1 of Streptosporangium sp. NPDC005286. Taxonomy (NCBI): domain Bacteria; kingdom Bacillati; phylum Actinomycetota; class Actinomycetes; order Streptosporangiales; family Streptosporangiaceae; genus Streptosporangium; species Streptosporangium sp. NPDC005286. The sequence goes on from NZ_JBEXGU010000159.1 coordinate 6,290, forward strand.
CCGTCAACGTCGACTGCCCGCCCACGCCCACCCCGACGCCCACCCCGACCCCCAAGCTCTAGGCAGGCAAGGTAACGGCGGCTGTCCCGCGGGGACCTTCTCCCCCTTCGGGGGCGGGCGGTGCCTCGCCGCGTCGTCGGCCACCGCGGCACGCCGCGGCTCCCTCCTCCGCCTCGCGAGGCACCAGCCGGCCGATCCCCGTTACGGCGAGATCCGCCGGGCAGGGCCTAGATGCCCGTGGTCTGGCGGGGGTAGGCCACCGAGGGGTCGGTGGCGATGTTGACCATGTAGGGCACACCGGAGTCGAACGCGCGGCGCAGGGCCGGGCCGATCTGCGAGGGGTCGGTGACGAGCTCACCGCCACCGCCGAGGGCGGTCACCACCTGGTCGTAGCGGCACTGCGGCTGGAGGTCCGCGGCCACGTCGTAGCCGTAGAGCATCTGCATGGGGTGCTTCTCCAGGCCCCACATACCGTTGTTGCCGCAGATCATCACGACCGGCAGGCGGTGCCGCACGAGCGTGTCGACGTCCATCAGCGAGAAGCCGGCCGCACCGTCGCCGAGCAGCAGCACTACCTGCGAGGAGGGACGGGCCACCCTGGCGGCGATGGCGTAACCCAGGCCCGTGCCCAGGCAGCCGTACGGGCCCGGGTCGAGCCAGTTTCCCGGCTGCTTCGGCTCGACGTACTTGCCCGCGTACGAGACGAAGTCACCGCCGTCGCCGATCACCACGGCGTCGTCGGCGAGGAGCTTGCCCAGCTCGCCGTAGATCCGCATCGGGTGGATCGGGTCGGCCGCGGACTCGAGCAGGGCGGCGTCGGCGGCGATGGCGGCCGAGGCCGCCTCGGAGAGCCGGGTCACCCAGGGCGCGTAGGCCTTGGGGGACACGCCCGCTTCGGCGCAGGCCGTGCCAAGCCCCCAGAACAGCAGCGAGAGGTCACCGGCTGCGGTGCCCGCGGGCTCCATGTGCGTGGTCAGCTGCGACGGCGCGTCGGCCAGGTGCACGACCTTGGCGAGCGGGGTGCCGTCCTTGCCGCCGAACCAGCCGTAGCCGAGGCGGAAGTCGATCGGGGTGCCGGCCACGATCACCAGGTCGGCCTGGGAGAACGCCGTTCCCCTGGCCCGGGTGACCAGCAGTTCGTGGCCGGCGGGCAGGATGCCGCGGCCTTGGCCGTTGGGGATGACCGGCAGGCGGTATTCCTCGGCGAAGCTCCTGGCGACCTCCTCGGCGCGGTCCATCCACACGTCGGAGCCGAGCACCAGCACCGGGCGCTGGGCCTCGGCGATCAGGCGGGCGATCGCGGCCAGCGCGTCGGGGTCGGGCTCCAGCGGCGACGGGGTCAGCGTCTCGGGGGCCTCTTCGAGCGCAGGCGCGGCCGAGAAGAGGTGGTCCATGTGGAAGTCGAGGAAGACGGGGCCGCGGTGCGGGGCGAGGGCGGTGCGGAAGGCCATCTCCACGTCCTGCGCGACGGAGTCGGCGCCCGAGCCGGTGAAGGCCAGCTTGGTGATCGGTGCGAACAGCGGCGGGTGGTCGATCTCCTGCAGCGCGCCCGAACCCCACCGGGACTGGGGGGCACGGCCTCCCATGACCACGACGGGCGAGCCGTTGAAGTGCGCGGTGGCCACTCCGCTGACGCCGTTGGTGATGCCGGGGCCTGCGGTGAGCACAGCCAGCCCGGGTTTACGGGTGAGCCGCGCGGTCGCCTCGGCGGCGAAGACCGCGCTCTGCTCGTGGCGGACGTCCAGGATGGGCATCCCCTCGTGGACCGCGCCGTCGTAGAGCGGGAAGACATGTCCACCGGACAGGGTGAACATGGTCTCGATGCCGTATGCCTTGGAGATGGCGACCGCGATGTCACCTGCGTGCTTCGGAGACTCCATATCGCGCAACCTACCAGTCAGTCACTTAGCCGAACAGGGATTGTTCTCCCTGCCCAGATCCCCTCGCCTAATGCGGGCAGCACATATGGCATCCGGCTGGAGATAAGGGATAGGCATTCGTCGGCGGGAGGCTCAGAGAGTGTCGGAGAGCGCCTTGATGGGCATCTTCAGGTCCGTCAGCAGGCCGAGGTCGGCCTCGGCCGAGCGGCCCAGGGTGGTCAGGTAGTTCCCCACGATGATCGCGTTGATGCCGCCGAGCATGCCATCGCGGGTGCCCAGGTCGCCCAGGGTCAGCTCGCGACCGCCCGCGTAGCGCAGGATCGTGCGGGGCAGCGCGAGCCTGAAAGTGGCGATCGTCCGGAGCGCCTCGGACCCCTCCAGCAGCGGGAAGGACTCGAAGGGCGTGCCGGGGCGCGGGTTGAGGAAGTTCAGCGGGACCTCGTCGGGCGCCAGCTCGCCCAGCTGCCCGGCGAACTCGGCCCGCTGCTCCCGCGTCTCGCCCATGCCCACGATGCCGCCGCAGCACAGTTCCATGCCGGCTTCGCGCACCATCAGGCAGGTGTCCCAGCGCTCCTCCCAGGTGTGGGTGGTGACGACCTTCCCGAAGTGCGACCTCGCGGTCTCCAGGTTGTGGTTGTAGCGGTGCACGCCCATCTCGGCCAGCTCGTCGACCTGTGCCTGGGTGAGCATGCCCAGCGAGCACGCGACGTTGATGTCGACCGCCTCGCGGATCGCCTTCACGCCCTGGCGGACCTGGTCCATCAGGCGCTGGTCGGGTCCCCGTACGGCGGCCACGATGCAGAACTCGGTCGCCCCGGTCGCGGCGGTCTCCCTGGCGGCCTCGACCAGAGAGGGGATGTCCAGCCAGAGGGAGCGGACCGGGGAGGAGAACTGCCCCGACTGCGAGCAGAAGTGGCAGTCCTCGGGGCAGCCGCCGGTCTTGAGGGAGACGATCCCCTCGACCTCCACCTCGGGACCACACCACTTCATCCGCACCTCGTGGGCCAGGGCCAGCAGCTCGGCCAGGCGGTCGTCCGGCAGTTCCAGGCAGCGCAGGGCCTGCGCGGCGTCGAGACCACGGCCTTCCTCCAGCACCTGCGTCCTGGCGATCTCAAGGATGTCGCTCATCAAATACCTCCAGCGTGGAGATCCCGGGTGCGGCCCCGGGAAGGGGCGGGATTCCCGGCTTCCACCGGGGAGGACGTCGAGCGGTTCGGATCCGCGGTCGTGGCTACGGGGAAAGCCTAAGGGTGGTGCGGAAGGCGGCGGGGTCGAAACCACCGCCCAGCGCCGACCCCAGCCCGGAGTGGGCGGCGCGGGCGAAGGCGTCGCGCTCCAGCAGCCCGGCGCCCTCGGGAAGGGCGCCCGCCAGCGGCCGGGCGGCCAGCATCTCCAGATCCGCGACGTTGCTCCGCTCGGCGAGACCGGGCGCGGCCGGCCAGGAGCCGATCACCACCCCGGCCGGCTCCAGCCCTCGGTGGGCCATCGCCTCCAGCGTCAGCGCGGTGTGGTTGAGCGTGCCTAGCCCGGCCCTGGTCACCAGGAGCACCGGCGCCGAGAGCGCCCTGGCCAGGTCGGCCAGGGTCGCGCCCTCCTCGTCGAAGCGGACGAGGAGCCCGCCCGCCCCCTCGACGATCACCAGCCGGTGTGAGTCGGCCAGCTCGCCGACCCGGTCCGCCACCCGGGCGAGGGAGACCGGCGGCAGACCGGCCAGGCGCGCCGCCGCCGCGGGGGACAGCGCGGCGGGGTACCTGGCCGACTCGAAGGTCGTCCGTACCCCGGACAGCCGGATGACGTCGTCCACGTCGCCGGGTTCGGTGTCCGACACCCCGGTCTGCGCGGGTTTCACCACGGCCACGGAGGAGCCCCGCTCCCTGGCGAGCGAGGCCACCGCCGCGGTGACGACGGTCTTTCCCACCCCGGTGTCGGTCCCGGTGACCACGAGAATGCTCACTCGTCCCAGCTTAGGTGGGTCAGGGGCGGCGCAGGCGGGTGACGAACTTGTAGCGGTCGCCCCGGTACAGGGACTGGGCCCACTCGACCGGGTTGCCGTCCGCGTCGAAGGCGTGCCTGGTGAGCAGGAGCAGCGGCAGGCCCGCGTCGACGCCGAGCACCTGCGCGTCGTACGGGGTGGCCAGCACGGTCTCGATGATCTCCTCGGCGTCGGTCAGTCGCACGTTGTACGCGTTGTACAGCGTCTCGTACAGCGAGGAGTGCATCTCCAGCTCCCGTCGCAGGCGGGGGAAACGCCGGGCCGACAGGTGGGTGGTGTCGATCGACATCGGCTCGCCGCTGGCCAGGCGTAGCCGGTGGATGCGCAGCACGCGGCCGCCGGCGTTGATGGCCAGGCGGCGGGCCAGTTGCTCGTCGGCGGTGACGTAGCTGATGTCAAGGATCTTGGTGTCGGGTTCGAGGCCGACGGTCCGCAGATCCCCGGTGTAGGAGGTCAGCTGGAGGACCTGGGCGACCTTGGGCTGTGCGACGAACGTCCCCTTGCCCTGGATGCGCACCAGGCGACCCTCGACCACGAGCTCGGACAGGGCCTGGCGCACCGTGGTGCGCGACGTCTCGAAGCGGACCGCGAGGGCTCGCTCGGGGGGCAGGGCGCTGCCCGCGGGCAGGCTCTTGGTGAGGGTGAGCAGGCTGCGCTTGACGTCGTAGTACTTCGGGATTCTCGGGGAGTCGTCGCTCACATGGTCACCTTCATCTCGGCCACGGCGGTGAGTGCACCCCTGATCACCGCTAGATCGTCGGAACTCAGATTGGCCCGTGCCGTCAACCGCAGGCAAGAGCGGCCGACCGGCACCGAGGGCGGCCGGAAGCATCCGGCGCGCACCCCGTGTTCCGCACAGATGAGGGCGGCCCGAAGTGCGATCTCGGGTGGGCCGAGCACGACGGGGACGACCGCACCCGCCGGATCGCCGCTCTCCAGGCCGAGATCGCGGGCCATAGCGGCCAGCTTCCTCGCCATGGTTCGCACGCGTCCGGGCAGTTCGGGCTGATGGTGAAGGATATCGACAGCGGCGAGTGCCGCGGCCACGCTGCCGGGTGCCAGCCCGGTGTCGAAGATGAACGGCCGGCCCGTGTCCACAAGGGTTTGGATGACCTCGGGCGCGCCCAGTACGGCTCCGCCCTGGGCCCCCAAGGACTTGGACAGTGTGATCGTTCTCACAATGCCCGGTTCGTCCGCCAGCCCCGCGGCGTGCACAGCGCCCTGTCCGCGCGGCCCGATGACCCCGATCGCGTGGGCCTCGTCGACGACCAGCAGCGCACCCTGCCGCACCGTCGCCGCGTGCAGCTCCGCGAGCGGGGCCAGATCGCCGTCCACGGAGAAGACCGCGTCCGTGACCACGATCGCGTGCTCCTCGTCCCGGCAGGCCAGCGCCCTCTCCACGGCGGCGACGTCCCGGTGCGGGGTGACCACGACCCGCGAGCGCGACAGCCGGCAGGCGTCCACTATCGACGCGTGGTTGCCCGCCTCGGAGACCACCAGGGCGCCCCTGCCCAGAGCCGCGACGGCGGCCAGGTTGGCCAGGTAGCCGGAGGAGAACACCAGGGCGCCCTCCGCGCCGGTGAAGGCGCACAGTCGTGCCTCCAGGCGCGCGTGCAGGGCCGTGGAGCCGGTGACCAGGCGGGAACCCGTGGAGCCGGTACCCCAGGTGCGTGTCGCCGCCACGGCCGCCTCGGCCAGCCGCTCGTCCCTGGCCAGGCCGAGGTAGTCGTTGGAGGCCAGGTCGACGAGGCCGTCGTCGTCCGGTGTGCGGGCGCGTAGGGTCCGCCGCAGCCCCGCGGCGTCCCTCGTGGCCGCCGCCGTACGGAACCGGGCCAGCGGATCAGGGATCTGCTCCATAAGCGGCATCTTTTCAGCAGGACTCACCCGATTCGCGTTCGGGCCTGGAAAGAACGCATGATGCACGAGTGCCGACTCTAAGCGACCTGGCGGTCCGTCACACCGCGCTCGACGATGCGGACCTTGAGTGGATGCACTCGCTGGTCTCCGACTGGCAGCTCCTCGCGGACCTGTCCTTTGCCGACCTGATCTTGTGGATCCCGCTGAAGGACGGCTCCGGCTGGGTCGCGATCGCGCAGATGCGGCCCACCACCGGGCCGACCGTCTATCACGACGACATCGTGGGCATGATCGCGGCGAAGGGCGAACGGCCGCTGCTGGAGACCGCCTGGAACGAGCGGCGTATCTGCCGCGAGGGCGATCCGGACTGGTCGAGCGGGGTGCCGGTGCGCGAGGAGACCATTCCCGTGCGGCGGGCCGACCACTTCCTGGGCGTCATCCAGCGCTCGACGAACCTGTCCTCCGCGCGGACCCCCTCCAGGCTGGAGCTGACGTACCTGCAGAGCGCCTCCGACCTGGCCCAGATGGTGGCCGAGGGCCGCTTCCCGTTCTCCGGTGCGGAGCCGATCCTGGTCCGCTCCCCGCGGGTGGGCGACGGGCTGCTCCGGCTCGACCGGGCGGGCCGTGTCACGTACGCCTCGCCGAACGCGCTGTCGGCCTACCGGCGGCTGGGCCTCACCGCCGACCTGGTCGGTGCGGAGCTGGGCCGTACGACCGCCACGCTCTGTTACTCCGACGAGCCCATCAACGAGAACCTGATGATCGTCGCGAGCGGGCGAGAGCCCAGGGAGACGGAGGTGGAGTCGGGCGGCACCGTGGTGCAGCTGCGGGCGATCCCGCTGATCGTCGGTGGCGGAAGGATCGGCGCTCTGGTGCTCATCAGGGATGTGACCGAGCTGCGCCGCCGTGAGCGAGAGCTGATGACCAAGGACGCCACCATCAGGGAGATCCACCACCGGGTGAAGAACAACCTGCAGACGGTGGCCGCGCTGCTGCGGCTCCAGGCCAGGCGGCTGCGGCTGCCGGAGGGCAGGGAGGCGCTGGAGGAGGCGGTACGCAGGGTCGGGTCGATCGCGATCGTGCACGAGACGCTCTCCCACACGCCCGAGGAGCAGGTGGACTTCGACGACATCGCCGACAGGGTGATCGCGATGACGGGAGAGGTCGCGGCCCCGGAGACGCAGGTCGTGCCGCGCCGGGTGGGGAGCTTCGGGGTGCTGCGCTCGGAGATCGCGACGCCGCTGGCGATGGTCCTCACGGAGTTGCTGCAGAACGCTGTCCAGCACGGGCTGGCGCAGCGTCAGGGTAAGCTCCAAGTGATCGTGTCGCGCGGGGCCGAGCGGTTGGACGTGATCGTGTCCGACAACGGCAGCGGGCTGCCAGAGGACTTCGACCTGGACCAGACCACCAGTCTGGGGTTGCAGATCGTACGGACCCTGGTGGTGGGCGAGTTGTCCGGGCGGCTGGCCATCGAACCGCGACAGGGCGGCGGCACCGAGGTGAGCCTGAGCATCCCCCTCCCCGCGGCCTGAGCGGCGGGGCAGGGAAACCGCGTCAGATCGAAACCTCACAGCGAGGCCGCATCGCCGACCGGACCAAGGAGCGGAACATCCTTACCGCAACGCGTGGCGTCGCCGTTGACGCAACGCGAAACGGAACGAACGAAGAGGTAGGAAACCAGGTCAGAGCGCTTCACCACAACGCGCAGTCTCCCATCAACCCGTGATGCCACGCCGGTGACCGGTCAGATGCCACCTTGGGGACGTGCCCATGCCCTACCCCGAGGCCGCGCCGGCGACTGGACTGAGGAGTGCCATGAGGCCGCGCCGGGGACTGGACTGAGGAGTGAAGGAGCGAAGCGGATGAACGACGAGGGAAGAAGCCGGGTCTGAGCGGCCGAACCGCGACGCGCCAGCGTCGCCATCGGCACGCGGCCGAACCGCGACGCGTTGGCGTCGCAGTTAAACGCTACTGCGGGCGCGGGCTCGGGCCGTACGGCGCTTGAAGGCGCGTCGCTCGTCCTCGCTCAGGCCGCCCCAGACACCGGCGTCCTGCCCGGACTCCAGCGCCCACTTCAGGCATGCTTCACTGATAGTGCAAGTACGGCAGACCTGCTTCGCTTCTTCGATCTGCATCAGGGCGGGGCCGGTGTTGCCGATCGGGAAGAACAGCTCGGGGTCCACGTCACGGCAGGCAGCTCGGTGGCGCCAGTCCATGCGTCCACTCCTTAGTAAAGAGGAGCCCTTACGCGCTCCAACGGCTCACTTTGTGAAGAGTTTCACTAACCAGCGCGAACAACTCCCCGATCCGTGGTTCGGCTCGGGGCACGTCCGCTTGATCGCCGATGGCCTGGGAGCGGGGTGCCGCTCAAAGGTCCTACGTTCCGACGTCAATCTCGAGATTGTCAGCCACGCTCAGTACACGCAAGAGGTTTGGGAGAAGGTTTTGCCTGAAATGGATGTCGGATGCGTCACACAATGACGGGATGTAACGGGTTAGACCAAGACTCGTAACGCGTTAGGGATAGAGCGGAACGTTATCCTCTCAACCTCCCCCAGGTAGTCCCCGTCCAGCTGAAACGCCACGGGCCGCCCGGCACTCAGCGTGAACTCTCTCTCGTCGTGGAGTTGCACCAGATGACGGCCGATGGGCAGAGTGTCGCGGGCGCCGATGATCTGAGGTATCAGCTGGAGCATGCTCGGCAGGCCCAGGCGCTGCAGGCCCAGCAGGTCAAGGCCGGTCTCGAAGCTCGCCCACGGGGTCGGTGAGACCGGCCGCGGGCCGATGTACGTCCAGGGTGAGGTATTGGAGACGACGGCCATGTAGACGCCGCCGGTCGGCGGCACCTCCGGCCCCTCGACGGTCATCGAGGGGTGACGCTTGTCCGTCGACAGGTAGTGGTGTAACGCGGTGTTCACATAGCGCGCGGGCGTGGCCTTGCGGCCGGTGCCCCTTATCCCCTCGACCGCCCTGACCACCTCGGCGTCGTACCCCAGGCCACTACAGAACGTGAAATATCTAGTCTGGTCATCCCAGATCGCCTGACCGAGGCCGACGATCCGCTGCCGGCCGTCACGGATCGCCTCCAGGATCGCCCCCACCGCCTCGACCGGACTGTTCGGCAGGCCGAGGGCCCTGGCGAAGACGTTGGCGCTGCCGCCGGGAATGGCCAGCAGCGCCGGCCGGTCGACCGAACTGCCCTCGTCGCCGCCCTTTCCGTCCACCGGGTCGAGCAGCCCGTTCACTGCCTCGTTGATGGTGCCGTCACCGCCCAGTACGGCCAGCACGTCGTAACCGGAGGCGTGGGCCTTGCGGGAGAGCTGTGTCGCGTGTCCCCGGTAGCCGGTCTCCTCGACGGTCAGGTTCATCGTCGCGCTCAGCGCCCTGATGAGCACATCCCTGGTCCGCTGGTTGGTCGTCGTCGCCTTCGGATTCACCAGGAGCATCGCGCGCATAATCTCAGCGTATCCGCCGGAACCCAGACTTCCGTCGAAACCCGACCTTCCGTCAAGACCTGAGCCGAGGCGGCAAAGAACGGTGTGGCGCCCCCCGGCGATAGGGTTGACACCGTGTCGAACCGTCCGATGACCCTCACCGTCGCCGCCGCCGTCATGGCGGTGGAAGGCGCCACCGCTCTGCTCCTCGGCGGCTACGTCGGCGTGGAGACCATGATCGGCCGGCCGTCCGACCTGATGACCTCGATCGCCGTCGCGGTGTCCGGGATCATCATCGGCGCGGCCCTGCTCTGGGTCGGATGGGGCATGATCCTCACCGAGCGGTGGGCCCGGAGTCCGGGCGTGCTGACGCAGATCTTCGCCATCCCGATCTCGGTCACGCTGATCCAGTCCGACCAACTGGTGATCGGCATCTCGCTGATCACCCTGGTGGTGATCGGACTGGTCACGCTACTGTCTCCGCCGACGACGCACGCCCTCTACGGGGACCAGGACTAGGCACGTGCCCACCGGGGCCGGTCAGACGGGGCCTCGCCGCGTTGTCACAGGTCACCGCGGCACACCGCGGCTCCCTCCGCCCCTTATACGAGGCACCACCTGACCGACCCTCGCAGGCAGGCCCTAGTCGTCCACGGTCAGGCCCTCGCGGAGCTGGGCGAGTGTCCTGGCGAGCAGCCGGGACACGTGCATCTGCGAGATGCCGAGCTCGGTGGCGATCTGGGACTGTGTCATGTTGCCGAAGAAACGCAGCAACAGGATTCGCTTCTCGCGCGGAGGCAGCCGCTCCAGCAGGGGCTTGAGCGACTCGCGGTACTCGACGCCCTCCAGGGAGTCGTCCACGATGCCGAGGGAATCGGCCACCGCCGGCGCGTCGTCGTCGCCGGAGTCGGGCGCGTCGAGGGAGACCGTGGAGTAGGCGTTGGCCGACTCCAGCCCTTCGAGCACCTCCTCCTCGCTCATCTTCAGGAACGTGGCCAGCTCGGCCACGGTCGGCGCGCGTCCCTCCCGCTGGGAGAGCTCACTGATCGCCTTGGTGAGCGAGAGCTTCAGCTCCTGCAGCCGGCGCGGCACACGGACCGCCCAGCCCTTGTCACGGAAGTGACGTTTGATCTCGCCGACGATCGTCGGGGTGGCGTAGGTGGAGAACTCCACGCCGCGGCCGAGATCGAAACGGTCGATCGACTTGATCAGACCGATGGTCGCGACCTGTGTGAGGTCGTCCAGCCACTCGCCCCGGTTGCGGAACCGGCGGGCGAGATATTCGACGAGGGGCAGGTGGAGCTCGACGAGCTCGTCACGGATGCGCTGGCGCCGGGGGTCGTCGGAGGTCAACTCCACCAGCTCTGCGAAGAGCAGGCGCGCACGCACCCGGTCGGGCACCGCGTGGTCGCTGGCGGCCATGGCACGAGTCCTTTCCGTCACGCCGGCCTCGCCGCGCCTCGGCGCTTGCGGAGGACGATCGCCATACGGTCGGGGGAGTCGGTTACGGCATCCACATCATCAGCCAGGGCGGTGAGCACCATCCACGCGAAATCGTCGCGCTTCGGGGGGGTGCTTCCCACCGTGCTGACCTCGACCCGCACCTTCATCAACTGCCCGGTGAGTTCGAACTCGGCGGTCAGATCGGTGCCGGGGACGGCCTGGGTCAGCAGCATCGCACACGCCTCATCGACCGCGATCCGTAGATCCTCGATCTCGTCCAGCGTGAAGTCCAGCCGTACGGCAAGTGCGGCTGTCGCCGTACGCAGCACGGACAGATAAGCACTCGTTGCCGGCAGCCGGACGCTCACCACGTCACGGATCCCGCCCATGCCGACCGCGGGCGCCTCGGTGTGTTCGGTCACGTTCCTCCTCGCAGAGTCGCTGACTGCAACCTACAGCCCTGAGACGGTGGTTGGCCCATTTGGACTCGCGATCGGGGCGATTTGACTGTATTGATTACGAAGCTAGCGCGTGTCCTGCCTATGGCGACGCTGCGCGTCGCGGTTCGGCCGCTCTTACCCGGCTCCTTCCCTCGTCGACCGGGGCCGCTCGTTCCTCGCGAGTTGCCGGCGACGCTGGCGCGTCGCGGTTCGGCCGCTGGGATCCGGCTCCTTCCCTCGTCGACCGAGGCCGCTCGTTCCTCGCGACCCCGCTCTCCTCGGTCCAGTCCCCGGCGCGGCCTCACGGCCCCGCTCTCCTCGGTCCAGTCCCCGGCGCGGCCTCACGGGTAGTCCATCAAGGGGGAGCATGGGGCACGTTCCCAGGATGTTTTCCGGGGCGGGTTGACGGCACGTCTGCGCGGAGGTTCCTGGGGCTCTCCGGTCCGGATCAAGGGGTGTCCGGGAACTCCTTGATCCGGATTGCCGGCGCTTCCTCACGGGTTTGTTGGCGACGCTGGCGCGTCGCGGTGAGGCCGCTCTTATCCGGCTCCTTCCCTCGTCGAGGGAGGTCGCTCGTTCCTCGCGACCTCGCTCTCCTCGGTCCAGTCGCCGGCGCGGCCTCACGACCCCGCTCTCCTCAGTCCGGTCGCCGGCGCTTCCTCACGGGTTGGTCGTGAGGATTTTAGGCAGCCTTGGTCTCCCAGAAGATCTTGGAGATCTCGTCGATCTTGCCCAGCAGCTCGTCGGCCTTGGCGACGTCGACGGTGCCCTTGCCGCCGGCCGCGCCCGCGAGCTTGGTGGCCTCCCAGAACAGCTGGTGCAGCTGCGGGTAGGTCTCCAGGTGCGGGGGCTTGAAGTAGTCGGTCCACAGCACCCACAGGTGGTGCTTGACCAGCTCGGCCCGCTCCTCCTTGATGGTGAGCGCACGGGAGCGGAACACCGGGTCCTCGTTTCCGGCGTACTTCTCCATGATGGCCTTGACGGACTCGGCCTCAATGCGGGCCTGGGCCGGGTCGTAAACGCCGCAGGGCAGGTCGCAGTGCGCCGACGCGATGTGCCTGGGGCGCAGAAGTCGTGCGAGCATCGGAAATCCTTCCTTGATGCCATGTTCAGAATGGTCCGGTTAACGACCTTACTCGTCTCTGAATGCCCGTGTGGGAGGGGGTTACGCTCGATGAGAGTACGTGTCGTGGGGGACTCGATGCTGCCCGCGCTGCGGTCCGGTGACTGGCTCTGGGTACGGCGTGGAGCGGTGGTGAGGCCCGGGGATCTGGTCGTCGCCCGGCTGCCGTCCGACCCCGCCGTGCTCATCGTCAAACGTGCGGTCTGGGAGGCGGACGGCGGCTGGTGGCTGGAGAGCGACAACCAGCGCGCTTCCGGCAGGCGCGACAGTTGGGACTTCGGCGCGCTGCCTCCGTCGTCGATCGTCGGCCGGGTGGTGCTGCGCTACTGGCCGACCTTCTGGCGGGCCCGGTAGGCGGCGACGTTGGCACGGCTGGCGCACCGCTCCGAGCAGTACCGGCGCGATCGGTTGGAGGAGGTGTCGAGGTAGGCCCTGCGGCAGGGCGGCGCCTGGCAGAGGCCGAGCCGGTCGACGCCGAGATCGGTGATCATGGTGGCGAGTCCCATCACCGCTCCCACGGCGTACTGGTCGGCCATCCGGCCACCCTCGGTGAGGTGCAGATGCCAGCGCTCGCCGTCGTGCCCGGAGATCTGTGGCTGGACCGGATGGTGGATCAGCAGCGAGTTGAGCCGGTCGACCACCGCCTCCTCGTCGCCCGCCTCGGCGGTCTCGAACACGATCATCAGCTCTTCGCGCAGGTCGCGCAGGGCCTCCAGGTCGCTTCTGGTGATGCGGCAGCCGGGCCGGTAGCGACCGCCCTCTTCCAGGAGCGCGCGCAGCCCTTCGAGACCGGTCAGCCGGTCGGGGCTGTTGATCAGTAGTACGGCCAGCTCCGCGTAGGAGGTCAGGTCCATCTGGGGATCCGTCAATGTAAGAGGTGGCATGGACTTCGAGTATTACACGGTGTGGTGAGGTTAACACCGGGACGACGAAAGTATGGGTACCCGCCCGTGGTGACAGTCTCAACATGTGGCACAATCGAGCGACGGGTGACCCCCGAACCCTCCAGGCGACCGTGCTCAGTGAAGTAGGCCCCGAGCGGCTACAGAAGCCGGGGACAGGCTTCCCGCGGCCGTCTCAGAAGGAACTATCCGTCTGCCTGACTGAACTACAGGGGTCGCTGTGGCCACCATGCCATCTTCCATCTCTCTCGAAGCCCTCGAAGCCCTGGATCTGGATCCGGCCTTCGCCCTGCACCGCGGGGGCAAGCTGGAGGTCCGCTCCACGGTCCCGGTCCGCAACGCCGACGACCTGGCACTCGCCTACACACCTGGCGTGGCCAGAGTCTGCAGCGCGATCGCCGAGAAGCCCGAGCTCGCCAAGGACTACACCTGGATCTCCAACGTGGTCGCCGTCGTCTCCGACGGCACCGCGGTGCTCGGTCTCGGAGACATCGGGCCTGCCGCCGCCATGCCGGTCATGGAGGGCAAGGCCCTGCTGTTCAAGCAGTTCGCGAATGTCGACGCGGTGCCCATCTGCCTGGACTGCACCGACGTGGACGAACTGGTCGAGACGGTCGTCCGGCTCGCCCCCTCCTTCGGGGGGATCAACCTCGAGGACATCAGCGCCCCCCGCTGTTTCGAGGTCGAGGCGCGCCTCCGCGAGATCCTCGACATCCCCGTCTTCCACGACGACCAGCACGGCACCGCGATCGTCGCGCTGGCCGCGCTGAAGAACGCGGCGCGGCTGACCGGTCGCTCGCTGGGCGATCTGCGGGCCGTGGTCGCCGGTGCCGGTGCCTCCGGGATCGCGGTCAGCCGGATCCTGCTCAACGCGGGCATCGGTGACATCGCGGTGGCCGACTCCAAGGGCGTCATCCACCAGGGCCGCGACGGGCTCAACCCGGTGAAGGAGGCCCTGGCCCGCGACAGCAACAGGGCCGACCTGCACGGTTCCACCGAGCAGGCGCTGGCCGGGGCCGACGTGTTCATCGGACTGTCCGGCTCGACGGTCTCGGAGGAGGCCATCGCGTCGATGGCCTCCGGTTCGATCGTCTTCGCGCTGTCCAACCCGACGCCCGAGGTGCGGCCGGAGATCGCGCGCAAGTACGCGCAGGTGGTCGCGACCGGCCGTTCCGACTTCCCCAACCAGATCAACAACGTGCTGGCCTTCCCCGGCGTCTTCCGCGGGGCGCTCGACGTCCGCGCCACCACGATCACCGAGAACATGAAGGTCGCCGCCGCCGAGGCGCTGGCCGGGGTGGTCAAGGACGACGATCTGTCGGCCGACTACGTGATCCCCAGCCCGTTCGACGAGCGCGTCGCCCCGGCGGTCATCGCCGCCGTCTCCGAGCAGGCCCGTGCCGACGGGGTCGCCCGCCTCTAGATCGCGACAGCCCAGGCGGCACGGCAGGCGAACTCGCCACCCGGCCGAAGTACGATCACGCCCACCAGGCACACGACCGAACGCCCCTCGCCCGACCGGCGGGGGGCGTTCCTGGTCTCCAGGGACGTCGGTATCCGTCGCGCGTCGTGTTACGGAAAGTACCTGTGCTCACCGGGCCGGTACGCGCGTACGAGCGGATCACGCACGCTGTCGGCCTGCCCGGCCTTGGAAAGGAGCGGGAGCGGCGCTGCCGGCCAGGACTCGCTCCCACGTCACGGCCCTGCGGCGGAGGCCGGGTTCTTCACCTCGCGGGGGGAAACGGGGCGAGGAGCCTTCACCGGTGAGAATCCGGTGGGAATGGCCGAAGGGGCCCGGCTGGTGCCGGACCCCTTCGGGTGAAGCT